>DATCDU010000016.1:0-8618 GCA_036510525.1 Minisyncoccota bacterium | reverse complement strand
TCAACACCGGCGATCCGGTGAGCTCCGGTTTGCTCTATGATCGATACGAATTTGGAATAAAACCGGCGATGATACGGCTTGAGTTGGACGAGCTTGAGGACGGCGGATATCTTGAACAGCCTCATCACTCGGCCGGACGCGTGCCGACGAACAGTGGATATGAGTTTTTCGCGAAGCGGATGTTGGGAATGGCGCCTACCACGGGTGAGCGCGCTGCTGGCGCTGCAAAGCAGAACGATCTCCATTTGCTCCTTAAAGAACAGGCGTGGCCGGATCTTTTGAACGAGCTCTCGGCGCAACTCGGACTCTTGAGCGTCGCCGCGGACCTCGCACGCGAGTCGGTGTACAAAGCCGGCCTTCAGCACCTGATCGACAATCTTGATTGGCAGGATCAGAGCGGCATCCGTTCCGTGATCCACGACTTCGAGGGAGTGGACGAGCGCCTGCCCCGCGCGGCCGAGAAGATGGGCATCGGCCCGCAGATCTTCATTGGCAAAAAAAGTCCGGTGACCTCGAGCGACGATCTTTCCGTCGTCGGCGGCAACTATCAGATCGGCGACACGACGATCTCCATCTTTGCCATCGGCCCCAAACGGATGGATTACAAAAAGGTCATACGAATCTTCAAAAATCTTTAATCAAATTTTAATAACCCTATGGCTGACGAAGAAAACAACTTACCGGAACCGACGGTCGCCGATCTCAAGGAGCAGATAGAGGAGATGACGGTCCAGCGCGACGAATACCTTGCCGGATGGCAGCGCTCAAAAGCGGACTTCATCAATTACAAGAAAGAGGAGATGAAGAAGATGGAGGACATTACGCGATATGGGAGTGAGGGTCTCATCAAAGATCTCATCTCCGTGATGGACAACTTCGACCTTGCCCTGCGTACATTGGAGAAAGCAGGCCCGGTGGAGAAGGGAATCTATCTTATCCGGACACAGATCGAAGATATTTTAAAAAAGCGAGGGTTGGAGAAGATCGATCTGAAGCCAGGAGACGCATTCGATCCCGCGATCGCAGAGGCACTCAGTTCGGTAGAGTCAGAACAGCCACCGGGAGCGATTGCTCAGGAGATAGAGCCGGGATACCGACTACATGAGAAAGTTTTAAGGCCAGCGAGAGTAATAGTAAGTAAAGATAAAAGTCATTAAATAATCATTAAACTAAATAACATGCCAAAGATCATAGGAATCGATTTGGGAACAACGAACTCGGCTGTCTCCGTCATGAAGAACGGCGAGTTGCAGATATTGGAGAATGCCGAGGGTAATCGCACGACGCCGTCCATCGTTGCGCTCTCAAAGAGCGGGGAGCGGCTGGTGGGCCTGCTCGCAAAGCGGCAGTCGGTGACGAATCCGACGAACACGATCTTTTCGGTAAAGCGTTTGATCGGCCGCAAGTTTACCGATCCGGAGGTCCAGCGTGACAAAGCGTGGCTTCCGTACGAGATCCGCGCCGGTGCGACCGGTGGCGTTGAAGTAAAGATGGGCGACAAGTGGTTTTCGCCGGAAGAGATCTCCGCATTCATCTTGAGCAAGCTCAAAGCCGATGCCGAAGCGAAGCTCGGCGAGAAGATCACTGAGGCGGTGATCACGGTGCCTGCATACTTTGATGATTCCCAGCGCCAGGCGACGAAGAACGCCGGCGAGATCGCGGGCTTGAAAGTGGACCGCATCTTGAACGAACCGACCGCGGCCGCGTTCGCATACGGGGTCAATAAAGAGAAGAACCAGAAGATCGTGGTCTACGATTTCGGCGGCGGCACGTTCGACGTGTCTGTTTTGGAAATGGGATACGACGCCGAATCGAAAGAGCAGACGGTGGAAGTTCGCGCAACCGGCGGCGACACGCACCTCGGTGGCGATGACTTCGACAAGAAGATCCAGGAATATCTGGTGGGTGAGTATAAGAAGCAGGAAGGTATCGACATTTCAAAAGATCCGCTCGCGGTCCAGCGTTTGAAGGAAGCGGCCGAGCGTGCGAAGCACGAGCTCTCGACCGCGCTCGAGACGGAGATCAACATTCCATACATCTCGTCCGATGCGAATGGTCCGAAGCACTTCCAGATCAAGATGACGCGCGCGAAGTTGGAATCGCTCGTGCAGGAATATATCGACCGCTCAATCCAGCTGACGAAAGAGACGGTAACGTCGCCCGCGCCGAAAGGCGCCGGCTATCAATTGAGCGAGATCAACGAGGTGATTCTTGTTGGCGGACAGACGCGCATGCCCGCGATGCAGGAAGCGGTGAAGGCATTGTTTGGTAAGGAGCCGCACCAGGGCATCAATCCGGATGAGGTGGTCGCGCTCGGCGCGGGCATCCAGGGAGAGATACTCGCCGCGAAGGCCGAAGGGCGCAAGACGGAGGGCGAGGTGAAAGATATTTTGCTCTTGGATGTGACGCCGCTCTCCCTCAGCATCGAAACGTACGGCGGCGTGGCCACGCCTATGATCCCGAAGAACACGACGGTGCCGACGGCGAAGTCCCAGATCTTCTCAACGGCCGCGGATAACCAGACGTCCGTGGAAGTGCATGTGCTCCAGGGCGAGCGCCCGATGGCAGGCGACAACAAGACGCTTGCGAAGTTCATCCTGGACGGCATCCCGCCATCGCCGCGTGGCATCCCGCAGGTGGAGGTTACGTTCGACATCGACGCGAACGGCATCTTGAACGTTTCGGCGAAAGACAAGGCGAGCGGCAAAGTGCAATCGGTCAAAGTGGAGGCGTCAAGCAATCTTTCAAAGGAAGAGATCGAGAAGTTAAAGAAAGAGGCCGCGGAACACGCGGTGGAAGACGAGAAAAAGAAAACACTCATCGAAACGCGCAACCAGGCGGAGTCCACGATCTACCTTACCGAGAAAGCCGTGAAGGATGCGGGGGATAAGTTACCGGCGTATATCAAGACGGGTGTGGATGAGAAGTTGGAGGCGCTCAAAAAGGTGAAGGATACCGATGATGAACCGGCGATCAAGGCCGCGATCGAGGCGCTTTCTACGGAGATACAAAAAATCGGACAAGCGGCGTATAATAACAGCAATGGACCTCAAGGCAGTGATGGCGGGAACCCCGCAGGACCCGCAGACGCAGAACCTGATCAATCAGTCTAACCTTAACACCCGGTCCCGGCCGCCCGGATTTTGGAAATCACTGGTGCTTGATCTCGTTGCGGTACTTTCCGCCGCACTCTTTGGTTATCTTTACTACCGGTATCTCACACAGGGATCGTCGGTATGGTTTTTGCTTGGCGCGGTGATGTTCTTCGGCGTGACGTCCGTCATGGAGGTATTTCTGGCGAAGAGCGCCGCGCGGAGTTTCGTCGTCATCTTCCTTGAGACGGCGGCCGCGGTCGGATTTTTCTGGAAGGACAATCTGCAGATCATCGGCATCATCGCGCTCATCATGCTTGTGATGCTGCTCTGGGGGCACTTTGCCTCCCGCTCGCGCGCGCGGAACGCGGTCGAGATGCCGTTCTTCGGCGCGAGCGGGAATATGCTCGGCAAGTTCACGACCGCGATCCTGCTCTTTATGATCCTTGCGTATGTTCCGCAGATCAGCAGCAACGCGCTCGTCGTTTCTCAGCAGAGCTTCCGATCGTTCTTCGACTGGGCGTCCGGGGTGGTAAACAGTTTCTATCCGGCACTTTCGCTCAACGGTTCGTTCGGTAATTTTGCGCAAAGTCTTTCCAAGATGGAGCTCGCGAACAACCCCAGCTTCCAGGTATTGAACACCGCCCAGCAGAGCCAGGCCATTCAGCAACAGTCCGCGCAGTTCACGCAGACATTCCTCCAACAGGCGTCGCAGCCGGTCGCATCGTCGTCGCCTGCAAGCGACGCGTTCTATAACGTCTTGAATGGCGTGTTGAACGCGTGGCAGAGCCAGTCGTCGGGATGGTTCGATGTCGGCTGGGTGACGGTGCTCTTCATCGGGCTCCGCACGATCGGTATCCTCTTCGTGTGGCTGATGCAATTCATCTCGCTCATCTTCTATGAGATCCTGCTCGCGTCGGGGTTCATGAAGATATCGGAAGAGACGACGCAGCGGGAGATCATCGGTTATTAGTCATCACATTTCTATGAAAGATTATTATTCTATTTTAGGCATCCAAAAAAACGCCTCCGAAGAGGAGGTCAAAAAAGCATACCGCACGCTCGCGCATAAACATCACCCCGACAAGACCGGTGGCAGTGAGGCGAAGTTCAAAGAGATCAACGAGGCCTACCAGGTGCTTTCGGACAAGAACAAGCGTGCGCAATATGATCGTTTCGGCACCGCAGATCCGATGGGTGGATTCGGCGGTGGCGGCGCGGCAAATGGCGCGGGCGCGCAGTGGGGTGCCGGATTTCCGGGCGGTATGGGTGGCTTCGACCCGTCCCAGTTTGGCGACATGGGTGATTTCGGTGACATCTTTGAAACGTTCTTTGGCGGCGGTCAGCCACGGCGCAAAACATACGAGAAGGGATCCGACCTTGAGATCCAGGAGCAGGTCACGCTGGAGGAAGCGTTTGGCGGCACGATCAAGACCGTGCGCCTGAAGACGTTCGTCCATTGCGCAAAGTGCGGCGGCAAAGGCGCGGAGCCGGGAAGCGACTTCGAGAAGTGCACCACGTGCGACGGGCAGGGCCAGGTGCGCGAACAGCGCCGGACGTTCTTCGGCAGTTTCTCGCAGGTGAAGACGTGTGCGAAGTGCCATGGCTCGGGCGAGGTGCCGAAGAAGCCGTGCACTACGTGCAAGGGCGCGGGCCGCGTGGAGTCGAATCGCGACATCAACATCGATATCGTCGCGGGCATCGACGACAATCAGATCATCAAAGTGAAGGGGATGGGCGAGGCCGGTGAGCGTGGCACCGCCGCGGGCGATCTCTACGTGCGCGTGCGCGTGCGGCCATCGTCAGTCTTCGCGCGGCACGGGAACGATCTCATCGTGACGAAAGAGCTCAAGCTCGTTGACGTCCTCCTCGCAAAACCGATCACGGTGCCGGTCATTTCCGGCGGTACGATCACGGCGGAGATCCCTGCGGGATTCAATCTTAAGGAACATTTAAGGATCGCGGGACAGGGAATGCCGCATATCAACTCGCGCGCCCGCGGCGATCTACTCGTGAACTTTATGATCAAAGCGCCGAAGAAGCCGGGCTCGAAGGAAAAAGACCTGCTCGAGAAACTTGAGAAGGAACAGTAAAGCGAATATGTCCTCCGTGCGTGATGTCGTGATCTCGACCAATAAAGCGTCTGTGATACCAGCCGAGGCGGCGGCGCTTTATATAGAGCTCGGCTGGGGGACGAAACAAAAATATTCCACGGCGCGGATGAAGCGCTCGCTCGCGCATTGCGATATCGTCGTCTCCGCGCGGAACGACGCGGGCGAGCTCATCGGCATCGCCCGCGCTCTCTCCGACTTTGCGATCGAAACGAAGATCCTCGACCTCGTGATCGTGCCGGAATATCAGCGCCAGGGTCTGGGTCAGGCGATGATGAAAAAGATCGCGGCGGCGGCGAAGGGAACGACCATCTATTTTGAGACCGGGAAGAAAAATTTTGTGTTCGCCGCGAAATGCGGATACACCAAGCGGCCGGGGCTCACCGTCTTCGGCAAACGCGTGGCCGGCAAATAAAAATCATAAAAAAGCCCGGTCACCGATGATGTCAGGTGCCGGGGTTGTGGCGGTACTTTTCGTTGAGGATCTTTGAGGCGAATTTATAAAAACCGCCGATCTCCCACGCGAGACAGCCAAAGACATTCATTGTTTCAAAACTTGCCTTCGGTACGATCTTCCCGTTGAAGCCGAGGTAACGCCAGATCACGCAAATGCGCAATAGGTGATACCACGAACTCACAACAGTGACCTCGTTCACGCCCCGATCCCGAAGTATCTTGAGCGCGGACGCGGTTTCGCCGAAAGTGTCGTGAGCTTCGGCAGGGGTCATGATCCTTTCCGGAGCGAGCCCTGAATTTTGAAGATAGGCGATGGTCACCTCCCTCAGGCTCTGGATGAAATAATCCACGGAGAGCACAACGATCGTGTTCGGATCTTCCCTGACAACGCGCAGTGCGACATCGCACCGGCTGGCGGTATCCATATTGAGACGGCCGTCCTGCAACATGCCACCGTACAACACTACGAATTTTGGTTTCAAACGGCATCACCTACCTTCTTACTGCTGCGCACTACCTTATCATTTATATGTAATTATGTCAATTGAAAAAGAATGGCGTTTTTACTATACTGAGAGCGCTGTATGCCCCTATAGCTCAGTCCGGTAGAGCAGCTCCCTTTTAAGGAGATGGTCCCTGGTTCAAATCCAGGTGGGGGCACAAAGAGCAAAAATAAAACACACTACTTCGCCTCCTTGACCAACACCACATTCAAAAATCACTATTTCATGCTGCGCCACGGTGAAAGTACGCCGATCGTCCGCGATGTGATAGTGAGCCATTGGGAGGAGGGGAAAAAGGACCAGCATGCGCTCACTCCGTACGGCGAAGAACAGGTATTTCTCTCGGTCACAGAAACAAAAAAACGAGGATCATTGGATGCGGCAACGATAATCTATTCCTCAACCTTTTCACGGTGCAAAAAAACTGCAGAGATAGCGAGAGATGTTTTGGGAGCAGAAGCGCCCATCGTGTTTGATGATCGGCTTCGGGAACGATGGTTCGGTGATTGGGAGGGAACCAGCAATGAGAGTTACAAATTGGTCGGCGCGAAAGATGTGCTCGATCCCACAAATAAAGATGAGCATGTTGAAAGCGTGATGGAAGTCTTGGAGAGAATGCTGAGTCTCGTGCGAGAGATCGACCGCCAGCATGACCAAAAAAATATTCTGCTCGTATCGCACGGCGACCCATTGCAAATATTGCAGACATTTTTTAAGAACCAACCTATGACGAGTTATAGGACTCCTCCTCGTTTGGCCGTGGCCGAGATCAGGGAAATAAACGACTGAAATCTTCCGGCGTGGTATTATGAATCTATAATGGATGAAGTACCGTTGCCAAACGAGGTGCCGTCACAACCCACGCAACCCGCGCAGCCCGTCGGGAGCGCACCCGCAACGACACCGAGCATCACGCCGGAACAGGCCGCCGCACTTATCGGCGGCAGGCCGATGATCTGCCCGATCTGCCACTTCCCGGTCAGGCCGGAATATTATTTCTGTCCCAACTGCGGCGCGAAACTGACCACGCCGCCGCTCGGCGTCAGTCTTCTCGATCAGTTATTGCTTTATGCGTTCAGTATTATCCTTCCGTGGATATTTTATCTTGCGATTACAAAGTGGCAGGGAATCAAATATCTTCGAGCACCGGACGCGCGGGCAAAGCAGATGGGTCTCATCGCACTTATTTTACTTATTGTTTCAAGCATCATAGCGTATTTTGTTTATAACGCTGCGGTGCAGGGTTTACTTCAGCAGTTTTCGCAATCGCAGACAAGTGATCTTAATAGCTTAGGACTTTAATGACCCGTGGCTTATGAAGTGGATAATCGGCATTGATGAGGTGGGGCGCGGCGCGCTCGCCGGGCCGGTGACGGTCGCTGCCGCGATGCTCGCGCTCGACGCCCGCGGCCGCATCGCGCACGCGCCGTTCCGGTCATTAAAAGATTCTAAAAAGCTGAGCGCGCCGCGGCGGGAATTCTGGGCGAAAGAGCTGCGAGATAATGTCGGCGTACGATTTGCCGTCGCGCGGGTGTATCCTCGGAGAATAGAGAGATTAAATATTTCTGCAGCCGCCAATCGCGCTGCGGAGAGCGCTTTCACGCAATTGTTAAAAGATCATAAAATCGTGCCGGGCACGACGGTCTATCTGGATGGGGGATTATATTTAGGGAGTAAAAATCGTCAGCGCGAAACGGTTGCCGGTAAGGCCATCAACGCAAAGACCATCATAAAAGCGGACGAGAAGTTTCCCGCGGTCGCCGCTGCGTCCATCATCGCCAAGGTGTCACGCGACCGCTTTATGACGCGACTCGCGAAGCGGCATCCGGCATACGGCTTTGATATTCATAAGGGATACGGGACTGCGGCGCACCTTAGGGCGATCAAAAAGAGCGGCCCGTGCGACGCTCACCGGTTGACTTTCCTCGCCAAACCGAGTATTATAGACAGATAAATTAATCTTTATTTAACGACATGGGTGGCGTACCAACCAAACATCATACCAGAAGCAAGACGGGCAACCGGCGCTCGCATCTTGCAATGAAGAAGGCAAAATTGCTCGTGTGCAAGAATTGCGGAGCTCCGCGCCGGGCGCATCGGACATGCGCGCAATGCGGGAAAATGTAGTATCCTAATAGCATGATTCGGTCGCTCCTTGCAGAAATCGTTCTTTCCTAGAAAATGGCCACACGGCATCTCATCAGAACCGTCGTTCTCCAGTCACTCTACGAGTGGGATTTTTATAACCAAAAAAAGGACATCACCGACATCCTCGAACGGAACATGGCGGAGTTCGCGCCGGGCGTGGATGAGCCGGAGTTCGGCTGGAAGATCTTGCAGGGGGTCGCGGTACACTTGAAGGACATTGACGCCGTCATCCGCCGCGCCGCGCCGGAATGGCCGCTCGAAAAGATCGCGGTGATCGACCGCAATATTTTACGCATCGGCCTCTACGC
>DATCDU010000015.1:0-32435 GCA_036510525.1 Minisyncoccota bacterium | reverse complement strand
CTGCACCGCCAAAGAGGAAGTGGATCAGCCCGAACCAGTACGCGGAGAAACGATAATACCAATCAATAATAGCGCCCTTATAATAATGCGTAAGCACTGACGCCGAAACGAAGGTCAGGGCCAGAATCACGAATAAGACCTTCAACCAAAGGCCGCCGATGCCGAATGCCGCAGCGAGCGTCGCGTACACCGCCAGGTGCACGATGAGGAGCAGGGCTTCGAAGACGATAAGTACGGGAATGAGGACGATGGGCATGGATGGTTCTATAGTTTGATCACTCCGCGACCACATGGTGTCCTTCGTTGATCGCTTCTTTTGGCACGTTGATGAGGAGCGCGGTGAACGAACCCAGAATGACGATCCACGCCGCTACTTCAAAGACCGTGGCGTATCCCGCCACTTGGGCCTTCAATATAATGAGGCTTGTGAATTGTTCCATCAACCGCACGCCGGAGCCGTTCAGAACGCTATGCGCGGCGATGGAAAACACGTTCCCGTTGACGGAATTATCGAGCAGTGTGCTGAAGATCGCCACGCCGAACGCGCCGGAGATGTTGCGTACGAGCGCAAGGATGGCGGAGGCTTCGCCGATCTCGCTCTGCGGCACGACGACGGCGACGATGTTGGTGCGCTGCGCCATACCGAAGCCAAGCCCCCCAGCCATGATACACATGGGAATAATAATATCGAGTGCGGTCGATCGTGGGTCGATATACGAGAGGAATAATATGCCGATACCGCAGACGAATGTGCTTGCAAATATAACATAGCTCGGCTTTACCTTTCCTATCAGGCGCCCGCCGAATGGGGCCATGATCATGAGGGATATGGCGAGGGGAATAAAGAGATAGCCGGTCTGCGTGGCGTTATATCCCAAAAACGTCTCCGCGAAGATCGGGATGAGGAAGATCGCGCCGATGAGCGCCATGAACACGATGAAATTATTGAGTAGCGTATATACGAACGCGGGTATCTTGAAGAATTTGAAATCCACGATGGGTTCGTCCTGCGCCATTTCGATCCTGTAGAACAAGATACTGAACGCGATCGTGCCTATATAGCACAGCACGCTCGTGATGGACATCCACCCCCACGTCTGCCCCTGGTCCAGCACGAGTGTAAGCGTAAGAAGCGCGGCACCAAGCGTGCTTGCGCCCCACCAATCAAACTTGGCACTGCGCTTCGCTCCCACCGATTCGTCGATGAACGTGAGCGCGAGAAACAGCCCGATGATGCCGAGTGGAATGTTGACGAAGAACACGGCACGCCAATTGAAATTATCGATGAGCGGGCCGCCGATGAGCGGGCCGAAGACTGACGCCACGGCAAAGGCCGCGGACCAGATGCCGAGCGCCTGCGCGCGCTCTTTCGCATCGGTGAAGGTTATCGCAAGGATGGCCATCGCCGTCGGATAGTCCGCCGACACCGCGAATCCCTGGATGACGCGAAACACGATCATTGATGGAAGATTCCATGCGATCGCGCACAATCCCGATGCGATCACGAAACCGATGAACCCGATTAGATATATCTTCTTGCGGCCGGCAGTGTCTCCCAACTTGCCCCACACCGGCACGAACACCGCGTTCGCCAAAATATACGCCGTGGAGATCCACGCCGCGTCACTCACACTAATGCTGAAATCGCCAATGATCTTCGGCAGGGCGAGGTTGACCACCGTCTGATCAAGGCGTCCAAGGAACGTGCCGAAGATGACGGTGGCGAGCACCCACCAGCGCAGATTGCTGGACCCCGTCGGTCGCTGTGGTGATGTTTCAGTTTCAGCCATGAATTATATGGTTTCTAAAATCACAATTTGTGATTTTAGACATTTGGGATTTATTGACCATCTGACATTTTACTTCAAGCATCTCCACCGTTCACTGCTTGCTGCTTTTATACGCGGATTTATATTATTGTATATACACCCAAATCTTTGCTGACATGCCGTTCTTGAGCTGGGGATATTGCGTTGGGTCGAAGCGCACATAGACCGCGAACTGGTTCGTGGGCCGCTCGTCGGAGATGTTGAACACGACACTGCTCTGCTCTGACGTCGGGGCAACTTCATCGACAACACCCTTGAACTGTTCCGAACCGAAGGTGTCGACCGTGAACGTGGCCGGATCGCCGACCTTGATATTGTCCAGCCCCTTATTCTCATCAAGATTCCCTACGACGCGAAGCTGGGTCGGATCGATCATCGTCGCCACCGTTCCCGCGCCGGTCACGGTGTTCATATACTGGCCGATATTGTTATTTGTGGTAACGATCTCACCGGCGGTCTGCGCCTCCACCACGTCGTTGCCCACGAGCGCCACCGGCTGATTCGCCGCCACCATATCACCCGGATTCACGTACAACGCCTGCAACACGCCCGAGTTTATCGGCGAAAGGTTGACGAGCGGCGCCTGGATCTGTGAGAGGTCAATGTAGACCGTCTTGGAAGACACGTAGTAGTAGAGCCCCGCGCCAATACCGCCAACAACGACAAGTGCCACGATGACCCAGATGATTATTTTACTGCGATTCATGATGGTAGATTAAAAGCTGTTAATTTTATCGCCGACGTTCAATCCTGACGTGATCTCGGTACTGCTCGCACCCACGAGGCCGATCTGCACCGGCTGCCTTACGACGGAGCTTCCATTTTGCATGAGCACGAAATAGCTGCCGTCGTTATTGATGACGAGATTGCTGGGCACCTCTATAACGTCATCATGCTCCGCCTCGACGATATGCACATTTCCGGTCATGCCATCTTTTATCTGACTGTTGGGATTTGTGAAGTGGAGTGTCACCAAATATGCCGCCGTGCCATTCACCTGCGTTTCCGCCGCATCGACGGTCGACACCGTTGCCGGGAAGGTTGTGCCCGTGCCGAACGCGTCGAGCGTGACGATCGCCGTGTCGCCGGATTTTATGTTCGCCACATCCTTTTCGGAAACATATGCTTCTATCTTCAAACCGCTATTGTTGACGAGCGACATCACCGGCGCGCCCGGCGACACCACCTGGCCCACCTGCGCGGTCAAATTCTGCACCGTTCCCGAGAACGGCGCTACGAGTGACGCATTACCAAGCGCAACTTGCGCGTTCGTTGCCGCCGCCTGCGCCTGCGCCACCACCGCCTGTTGTGCCTGGATGGACTGCGGCGTGGACCCCGCCTGCGCGAGCGCGAGGGCGTTCTGCGCCGCCGTCAACGCTGATTGGTCACCCGAGACCGCGCTGATCGAGGCCTCAACCTCGGCGCGCGCGGTGGCGATGGCTGCTTTATAGGTCGTGATCTGCGCGCTCGATACGTTCGCATTCGGCGTCGCGTTGTTCACCACAAGCGCGATCCCATCAATATACGATTTGACCTGCTGAAGATTTGCGGACGCCGTCGCTGAAAGTGTTGCGGGGTCAAACTTGCTGCTCGTCGCGTTCAGCGCGGTGTACCATTGCGTGAGCGCCATGCCTATTTGCACTCGCTGATTCTGGATAGTATTCACCGTTCCCTGTTGACCATTGTTTGGAACCAAAAAGGTCGGGCTTGCCGACTGGGGACTAGAGAACATCACATCGGTCTGATTCGTTACCGCGTCATCGGACGCGCTGTACGCGTCCTCCACGGCGATGCCGAGCGACTGGTCCGTGCTCGTGACCGCGCTCTCGTCTATGGTCAATTGCTCCGGACGCGTACCGCTCTGTAGCAGCGCGAGCTGGGCCTGCGCGGCAGCAAGCGCGGCGTTCGCCTGCTGTGATGCGGCGCTCAGCTGGGCCGAATTGAGATCGGCCAATACCGCACCGGTAGCCACCTGGCTCCCTTCGCTCACGTACACGTGCGCGATCTGGCCGCCTTCCTGGAAGGATAGAGCCGCACTATTTTCGGCAAGCACGCTACCCGCTTCATCCACGGACTGAACGACGTTTCCCTTTCCCACTGTCAGCGTGCCGAACGACGGCGCCGACGACGAGTTGACATACCAATACGCCCCGCCGCCTGCGGCGAGGAGAACAACAATCCCGATCACTATATAATTTTTTAAGAAAAATGCTTTCATAGGCGATCGATATTATAAATTATTTTTGATTATTTTTTTGAGCACGGCGACGAAATGTGTGCGCTCCGCGGGGGTCAGGATGGTGAATATCTTCTTCAATTCGTTGATCTTCTTCGCTATTCCACGCTCGAGCAGCTGCTTCCCTTTCGCCGTCATACTGAGCCGCACCGAACGGCGGTCTTTCGGATCGATCACCCGCGCGAGCAGCTTCATTTTAACGAGGCCGTCGATCATGAGCGTTGCTGCTGGCGGCGTCACATGGAAGTTCTTCGCCACCTCCCGCATATGGGGCCTGCCCGCATCCTTCACGTATTTGAGCGTCTCAAACTCGAGCATCGTACATTGCCCCGCGGCAAGGTTCTTGTTCATTTTATCACGCATAAGCCGCCCCATGATGAACATGTGCGATACCAGCTCTTCCATAGTTGCCTGTTTGTTTGGCATAATAACTATTAGGTTACTTAACTATTTTAGCGCGATGCGGCGCTGGCGTCAAGATGGGGATAACGGCTAATTATTACCGAACTTCGCCTCCCTCACCAATCCTTCAATAAGCAGATCCACATCGATGGACGCGACGCCCACCACTTTGTCTGCGCCACCATAATAGACGTAGAGCTGGTGCTTTAGTGTCACCGCGCCGCACGGGAAGACGACATTGTTAACGATCCCCTGCTTTTCGTACATGGTCGTAGGCTCGAGCAGTGGATCGTGCGTGCGATACAGGATCTTCGAAGGGTCTTTCGGGTCTAACAATGCGGCCCGGACGTTGTAATGCCCCGTACGCTTAGAGATGCCGTGATAGAGCAGCAGCCAGCCATATTTCGTCTCGATCGGCGGCGCGGAGATGCCGATGCGCTTGGAATCCCAGGCGGTATCGCGTGGGTGCATGAGCACCTTCCCTTTCAAAAACTTTCCATCCTTGAACTCAAGATCATCCACGCGGTCGATCCAGATCTCGGAACCGAGCCGGTGGAGGAAGACATATTTTCCGTCGATCTTCCGTGAAAAGATCGCTGCGTCCTTGTCATCCATGCCGGGCGGCGAGATCAAAATGGGCGCTGTCCATTGCCACTCGTGCGCGAGAAAATCCTTTACGCTTATTGATGTGAAGGCGACGCGCGGGTTGTCTATGCCGTTATACGCGGTATAGCACATGTAGATGCGGTCGCCGATCTTTGTTATGCGCGGATCCTCGCAGCCGGAATTACCGCCGGGAACTTTTTTTTGTTCAAAATCCGCGCGCGGCGTGTAGATCGGCTCAGGCAGACGTTCGTTCATATCCACGCCGTCCGGTGATGACGCGTAGCCGACGACGGATGTGTTATCTCCCGATATTGCGCGATACAGGATATGCACTGTGCCGCCTTCATAGATAGCAGCGGGGTTGAACGTTGCCTGTGACTCCCACGTATGTTCCGCGATCGGTATAATGATAGGATTTCCCTCAAAGCGCCGCAGCTGCCGTTTTGCCGTAAAAACCAACTGTTCCAACAGCTCTTTCTTCTTGAATGTCGCGACGCACGAGGTCGTATCCGCTGCGCCGTAGTAGACGTGCACTTCGTTGCCCTTTATGAGCGCGCCCGAGGGAAAAACGATATGCGGCACCCGGCCGTAAAACTCGTATTCTTCTTGCGGCACTATGAGAGGGCGCTTTACTTCGCCGACGATCTTCTGCGGATCCTTCAGATCAAGCAACGCCGCCTGAATGCCGAAGATCGGCGGGGGTGAGAAATAATTATAGATGTAGGAATAAAAGATGAGCCACCCATCTTTTGTTTTGAGGGGCGCCGAGCCGACCTCGATCTGGTCCGAGTGCTCGTTACGTTCAAAATCAATCACATGCGCTTCGAGGTCTTTATACCATGCATCCCAATATTCCTTGGACCACATGTCCTCCACGCGATCGAACAGCGCGAGGCATATCTTTGCCGGCGGCCGGTCGGTGTTCACCGTGATGAGCGCCGCGATTTTCCCGCCGATGGGTTCGGGAAACAACGCCATCGCCTTCGCGTTGAACGGCGTCACGAGGTGCCGCTCGGTGATCGTCTTGAAATCTTTTGTGATCGCGACCGCGACCTTGATGCCGTCCGCGGAAAAATCCGAGACGGCCGTGTAAAAAATATAATAGCTCCCCTCAAATTCGGTGACGCGCGGGTCCTCGCAGCCATAACGTTCCCACGGCTCATCGGGCACGACAAGCTGATTGTGCTCGCCCCCAAAACGCGCCGCGTTCTTCCCAGCCGCATGGCCGATGGAAGAGATCTCCACTTCGGTGCCGTTCACGTTGGTCTTTGCCCCTGCGGCGCGGAACAGTATATGCACTTTCCCGTCGCCCGATTCCACCACGCAGGGATTGAACGTTGCTTCCGACTCCCAGGCGACGGCAGCGTCCGGGATCAATATCGGATTTTCCGGCGATCGCTTAGCTCCGGCCATTGGTCCGCGTGTTCGGTTTGTTCCCTGATCTGAGTCGTGGCGTGCCGTAGGTCTTCAATTCACTCAAAAATGTGTGGAGGTTTGCCATCGCGACGCACGTCACCGCGTCCGCGCCGCCGTAGTACACGAACAAAGTATCATCCATGATGACGGCACCGCACGCATAGACCACCCCCGACTTAAATCCCTCGTTTTCGTAAGGTAAGTCCGGCTCAAGGATCGGTTCCTGAGAACGATATAAAACTTTTGTGGGGTCATTAAGGTCCAGAAGCATCGCTCCGAGCTTGTACCGATTGGGATCATTAAGATCCATCGCATGATAGAACAATATCCACCCTTCCTTTGTTTTAAGCGGCGGCGGCCCGGCACCGCGGATCCAACTGTCCCAAACACCCATCCTCATTCTTACGTGCTCATTCGGAGGACGTTTGCTATCGATATATTCCCCATTTTCAAAATTCAGCGAGTCGCGATATTCAACCATGATATTTGGCGTGATCCCGTGAAGTATGGCAAATTTTCCATTGATCTTTTCCGGAAAGACCGACCAATTTTTATGGATGCCGTACGGCGGCGAGATCATCGCCGGCTTTTTCCACTTCCAGTTCTTGTTCAAGAAATCCTCCATGGCGATCGAGGACAGCGCGATGCGGATAGAGCCCCATCCGTCAAACGCGGTGTAAGTAAGATAGACCACATCATCGATGAGGGTGAGGCGCGGATCCTCGCAGCCGCCGTTCCATCCCCCGCCGGAAAAATACGCGGGCTCAAGCAGCTTTTGTTGCTCCTTTGGTGTTGTGTCTTTCGTGGAGAGCGGCACGTATGCCGGTTCGCTCAATCGTTCTTCAAACGAAACACCGTCCCCACTTGATGCATATCCTAGAACCGAAACGTCATCGCCGCCGATCGCGCGGTATAAAAGATGGACGCGATGGTCGGCGTAGATCGCGCCGGGATTGAACGTGGCTTTCATCTCCCAATAATTCCCTTCACGCGGTTCAATGATGGGATTGTTTTCGTGCCGCTCGAGTTGATGCGGTCGCTTCGCGGCGGCGAGCGGCCGCGCGCGGCGAACGATACGGAGAAGTTTCGCGCTACGTGCCGCGCGCGACAAAACTTTCTTTACCGGCGTCTTTTTTACCGATGTTGACTTCTTCTTCTGAAGCCCTTGCTTTTTTTTGATCGGTTTTTTTAACGGCATCGTAAAAGTACTTGCCGAGGAACGATGAAACAGCCGACCAGTCGTTCGCGGCTGACTATATTGGTATTATATAACCTTTTTTTATGCATAGGCATTTGCTTGTGGATAAATAAAAAATCTCCGCATAGGCGGAGATTTTTCAGCATTATTGCCCCGAGCTTGTGCTTGTGGCCCCGCCCCCATATCCCCCAGCCGCCCCTGCGGGCCGCACTTGGATCGTCTGCGCGGTCACGCTGCCGTCGGAATTGGTCGTTCCCGCAACCATCACGTTCGTGCCTACTTTAAAAGTGTTGACCGACACCGTCGTCGGCACGGACACCGGCGTGGAACTGGAGTAGAACACCACCTCCGAATTTCCGTTCGCAAGCTGGACCGTGATGCTCGAGCTACCGATCGTTGTGATCTGCCCGACTGCAAGACCTCCTGCAGCGGTTCCCCCCGCACCCGCCAACCGTCGCGTTGAAGAACCGAATGTGCCGGCGCCGGCGAATGATCCGCGTGCAGGAACGATCGCCTTACCCCAGAAAAATCCTCCGCCCAACGCCGCGATTGCAATGATCGCCCAAATGATATGCACTTTATATTTTTTCACGTTTTAAATTCTTAATTATTTATTAACAACGACCTTTTAATCTTTTTTTCTTTCTTGCCCATCGGAATACCAGGATGTCCTTTCGGGGCCGTTGATTCTGATCACTAGGTCCCGAAAGGACATCCTGGTATTCCGTTATTCATAACGAAGGGCCTCGATCGGATTGAGGCCCGCCGCTCGCCGTGCCGGATAGTATCCAAAGATGATCCCGATCGCCGCCGAGACGAAAAACGCGAGAAGGATATACGGAATGGAAACGCTTGTGGCCACACCGGTAACGAGAGATATGACGGTGGCGGCAAGCCATCCCAACACGATGCCGATCAATCCACCGGTGAATGTGAGCATCACCGACTCCGCGAGGAACTGCAGTGTTATGTCCCGCTTCTTTGCGCCGATCGCCTTGCGCAGGCCGATCTCGCGCGTGCGCTCGGTGACGGTCGTGAGCATCATGTTCATGATGCCGATGCCGCCGACAACGAGCGAAATGGCGGCGATCGCGGCAAGGAGTGTGGTAAATGTGCCCGTGACGCTCGACGCGGTGGAGACGATGCTCGCCTGGTTCAGCACCGTAAAATCGGGCGATTGCGAGGCAGAAATATTATGCCGCTGCTCCAGTAGTGTTGTGATATCGTTCTGCACCTGTGTCATCGCGCTTTGTGTCGAGGCCTCCACATCCACCTCCGTCACATACGCGCTGCTTCCCAAAAGATAATGCTGGTCGGCGGTGAGCGGCACGTAGATCATATCATCCTGATTGCTGAAACCGCTGCCACCTTTTGCAACGGTGATGCCGATCACGGTAAAGATATTGCCGTTGATGCGGATCTGTTGACCAATCGCCATATCCGGCGTCGCGCTCGTGTTAGCGTCCGGCGCGAAAAGGTCTTGCAACACCGTCGGACCGATGACGGCGACAAGATTGGAATCGGTAACGTCCGTATCGCTAAAGAAATTCCCATCGGAGACCTGGACGTTGCGCACTTGCTCATACGCCGGGGTCGTCCCCATCACACTCGTGTTCGCGTTGTTCGCCTTATAGACCACCTGATAGCGCCCGCTCACCTCCGGCGCGACGGCCTCCACGTTGTTGACCGATTCGATCGCGGTCGCATCGTCCGGTGTGAGCGTCTGCGCACTGCCCGCCGCCGCGCGGACGCCTGATCCAAAACTTGCCTGTGCTCCCGGCGTGATCATCACCAAATTCGCGCCCAGCGAATCGACGCTCGCCTGAATGGACGCCTGCGAACCCTGCCCGACGGCAACGAGCGCGATCACGGACGCGATGCCGATCACGATGCCGAGCATCGTCAAACCAGACCGCACTTTGTTGACGGTCACCGCGCTGTAGGTTTCTTCTAAGAGATCACGTGTTGTCATGGGGAATATCTTTTTCTTTTCGCGCGATCAATTTCTTGTGGTTCTTTTCATCGGTGACGATATTGCCATCGCGAATGTGGATGATGCGATCGGCGTGCTGGGCGACGTACGGCTCGTGCGTGATGAGCACCACCGTCTTGCCCTGCGTCATGTTGAGATTTTGAAATGTGTGCAGAACTATCTCGCCGGTCTTGGAATCAAGATTTCCCGTCGGCTCGTCGGCAAGGATGAGTGCAGGATTGTTCACGAGCGATCGCGCGATCGCCACGCGCTGCATCATACCTCCTGAAAGCTGATTGGAATGATAGGGCCAAAATGCTTCGGGAAACGCGGCATCGTTCAGTGCCTTCTTGGCGATCTCCTCGCGCTTAATCTTTGGCATGTTCGCATAGATGAGCGGTAACGAGACGTTGCGCAGCACGCTCGTGCGCGGAAGCAGATTGAACGCCTGGAAGACGAATCCGATCTTCTCGCGGCGGATGTCCGCCAGCTCCTCATCTGAAAGCTTGGAAACATCTTTGCCATCCAGATGATAGTGACCGCTCGTCGGCGTATCAAGCGCGCCCAAAATATGCATGAGCGTCGACTTACCCGAACCAGACGGTCCCATGATTGCCACGAATTCGCCTTCCTTGATGGAAAAGGTGATGCCTTTTAAAACGGTCACCGCCGTCTCCCCCGTTCCATAGACTTTTTTAATGTCCTTGCATACGATAATATCTTTTTCCATTCGTTGGATCGTTGTTATGTCTACATCAACCACCGCCGCCCACACGGACCGCGCCAGCTCCTCCGCCACCAAACGTCTTAGTGCCGCCCCCACCCGTCCCGCCGAGGAGCTGGAGCGCGCTCGTGCCTCCGGTCGAAGCCGTGGTCTTGGCAGCGCTCGAGGATTTTATTGTTTCCGTGATGATCTGATCCCCAACGTTCACACCTGAATCGATCTCCGTCATTGTATCGTTCGCCAATCCGACGGTGACCGGCACTTGCTTTGTGCCAGAAAGAACGATGCCGCCGGTCGCGCTCGACGCCAGATCTGCAGCGGAAAGGGGCGTAGACGGTTCAATGATATAGGATGATCCGCCAGACGTGACGACCGCCGCGTTCGGCACTGCGATCACGTTCTCTGCCACTTGCGTCACGATGTTCGCCGTCACGCTCATACCCGGCTTCACCTGGTTCGTACTCGAGGTGTCCGCCGGTTGCGAGAAACCGATCTGTACGGCATAGCTCACTACGCCTTGGCTCACCGTTCCCACCGGGTCGAGTTCTACCACCGTCCCCGCGAGCGATACATCGGGCAGCGCGTCAAAGGTAAGCGTCACCGGATCGCCGAGCGTCACTTTTGCCGCATCGATCTCGTTCAATGTCACGGCGGCGACCTCGCCGTCGCCCACGATCGTCACTGCGTTGGAGCCCGGCGTGGCGCCGACGGTGGCGGTGATCGCGGAGACCGTTCCCGCGATCGGTGCCGTCACCGACGTATACGCAAGATTTTCCTGCGCGGTCGTGAGGTTGTTCTCTGCGGTCTGCAGGCTGATCTGCTGGCCAAGCAATGTGGTTTGTGTGGGCCCGGCGAGTGTCTCCGCGAGCGTCTCGCTTGCTTGCGTGAGCGAATTTTGCGTGTTGATAATGCTGTTCTTATCGCTCGCAATCCCCGATATGGTGCTTTGTATCCCCGACGCGGCGCTGTTCATTGTGGTCGTATAGGTGGAAAAGTCCGTCTGGAACGTATTTGTGATCGCGGGAAGCGACTGGCTTCCGTTCGCCCCCACGGGGTAGTTATTCACCACATAGTTGAGAAAGTCCTTTCCTGCCTTCACGGTGTCGCCAATCTCCTGCGCGGTATTGTACGTCTCGGTGAACAGTGCGTCGAGCGCCGCCTGGCTCGAGCTCGCGCTCGTCGCGTGATATTCGGTAACGTTCTGCTGATATACGGTGACCGCCGCGGCATATTGGCTTTGCAACGCGGTCTCATACAGGGTGATTCCTGGTTGAAGATTCTGGGGCATAAGAGAAACGAACGCGTCCGGGTCATTCTGGTTCGCGCTTACGTCACGCCCTTTCATAAAATCCTCCAATCCGGTCATGACCGTCTGCAAATTTACGAACATTGGACCGAGATTGTTAAATCCGTTCTCATAATCCTCTGTAAGCGACGTTGAGGCGTTCACCGCCGACTGTTCGCCCGTCGTCACCGCGTCCTGTTGCTGGAGGAGCGTCGTCGTCGCCACCTGGTCGGCTTCCTGCGCCGAAAGCTGCGCCTGCTCAAGCGCGAGCTGTGCCTGCGCGAGCGCGCGCTGCTCGTTCGTCGGGTCAAGCCGAATGAGCGTCTGGCCCGCGGAAACGTGCTCGCCGACCGTCACCGGAATGGACGTCACCGTCTCGGAAACCTTCGGACTCACATTGATCGTTGTCCCCGCCTGCACCTGCCCGGTTGCGGAAACGGAAGACACGATGGTGCCAGTCGTTGCATCTTGCACGACATATTTCGTGACCGTCGGCGCCACGTTCGCGCTAGCGTACCAATAGTATCCGCCGCCGACAACCACAACAACAACGATGCCGGAAATGATCTTATGCGCCCGCATTTTTTTTATAATACTGCTGAACATGGTGAATGATGGGATGAGGTTAGTTTGTGGTCGACGATGATTTGGAAATGATGCGTATGAAGCGGGCCTCTATCTGACCATCGTTATCCGGTTCGCCGATCACCGCGATCTGGTCTCCCACCACCATGTCCCCGATCGCGCTATCGCTGTCCCCATCACGGATAACGGTTCCCAAGGATACCATGATTGATTGCTCATTGTTCTCCTGATCCGTCACCGAGATCGTGGACGTGCCAACATCGATGATCGTTCCCACAACCCCGTGCGTGGCGCTCGGCATCGGCGGTGCCATGAGCCCGATCGGTCCGCCGGGCGTTCCGCCGAAGAATATCCGATAATAATTCCGATCAAAGCCTGCGGCAAATCCCGCGCGGTCGTATCCGACGGCGATGCCGAGCCCGAAGACCACAAAGAGCGCGATCAGGCCGCCCAATATCCAAAGCACCGCTCTTACCTTTTTTGATTGCAAAAGATTGCTCATGAGGAGAATATTCCCACGCGACGATTACGGAAGAGAGATGTTTCGTCGATCAGCGCCGCAAGGGACCAGATGGCCAACAGCACGCCGCTCAAAAGTAATGCCGTGGTGAAAATAGGGAACGTCTCCATGACGGAGAATGCGAAGTCCGGAAAATTGGCGGCCATCGAAGAGAAGTCCGAGAACACCAAAGAGGATATCTGGAAGAATCCCGATTGCGTGAGGTTCGCCATCAGGTTGACATAGCCCGCGATCGCGACGCCGACGGACGCGCCGAACACGCACGCCGAAACGGTGATCTTCCCGATGAGCACCCGGCGCTCATGCCTGCTGATGCGAAGCAGTATTTTTTCCGTCAGACCCGCGGGGGGCGTGGGCTCCGGGAGGGTAGAAAAAAGTTCTTCGTAGCTCATATGTTCCACTATACGAATTGCCGGGCTATTTAGGTGCCAGCGAGCATTTTCCGGAGCTGGATGAGCGCCCGGCGATGCTTGCTTTTGATGGTATCAATGGGCTCCTGAAGGGCTTCCGCAATCTCCCGGAATTTGAGGTGTTCGGTATAGCGGAGCAAAAGCACGCTTCGATAGGTAGGACTAAGGCGTTGTAATACCTTTTCGAGGTCGGCTTTGGTTTGTTTTTTCATGAGCAGTTCGTCAGGCAGATCGGGACCGTCCACATATGGCGCGAGGAAGGTATCGAGGTCGGTCTCCCCTTCCTCGATCTTAGAGAATAAGACCGCCTTCTTTTTTTTGATGGCATCAAGTGCGGTATTCTTCGCGATCGTGATCAGCCATGTTTTGAAGTTCTTGTGCGGATCGAATTTGCGGATGTTCTTCCATACTTTTATGAACACATCCTGCACGATGTCGTTCGTGGTATCGGCATTACCCACATAGCGATACGTGAACTTATAGACCATCGGCATATAACGATCCACGAGCGCGGCAAAGGAATCGCCGTCGCCTTTAAGGACCGCGGCGACGAGCGCGGCGTCCCCCTCGGACGCGTGCGCGGCGCGCACCTCGCCAAGGCTCTTTTCTGATCTCGTCCCCGGCGCGGCGAACGACGCATCGAGGAATATATTATCCATAAACGTCATATATTTATTCTACACTATTTTTTTAGCGGCCATAAAGACCGACCAGTTCCGCGCTGGCGATCGTATGCTTCTCTATTTCTTTTTGGAGCGCCACGACGGATGCGGCGGCGGGCAGGTCAAGAACCGCGTCGAGCGCGTAGAGTTGGAAGTGATAGTGATGCGGCGCTCCAGGCGGCGGGCATGGACCGAAATAGCCAACTTTCTTTGCGTCGTTCTCCCCTTCGACGCTTCCGGGCGGAATGCTCTCTTCTTTTATGATCGCCGTCGCGGGATCGATGTTCCACACCGTCCAGTGAGTAAACCCGCCCGGCATCGGCGCATCCGGATCGTGCAGAATAAGCGCAAGGATCTGCGCCTCGGCCGGCACGTTCTGTATCAAAAGCTCGGGGTTCATATCCCCGCCGTCACAGGTGAACTTTTTCGGGATCATGCTCCCGTCATCAAATGCAGAGCTTGTGATGATCATGTACGTGGAATATTACCTTGTTTTATTGGAAAGTTATCATCATTCAAAAATTCTCCGTATTCTTTCTTAAGGAACGCCGCATCACGAGGTTTTGTGACACCCGGATAGCGCCAGGCGCTGATCACCTTCCGCACGCCGCCGGCGGCATCCTGCACCATCACCCAGATCTCCTGAGTCCATGATTCCTTCCTACCGACCAGCTTCATAGAGACCGGCTGCATCATCGCCACCGTCTTCGGCGCGACGCCTTCTTCGATCCGTTTTGGGGAATGGAGCACATGCCGCACCCGCGACGGCGACAGCCGATAGTGATTCATCTTCGCGCGCGCATGAAGCGTCCATTGCAGCTGGATCGGCTTTTTGAGAAATGGCATCTATCATATTATACCGCGCCGTGGATTAAAAATGCATAAAAAAAATGGCCATCCGTGGTGGATGGCCTCTTGCGAAGATGATTGGGATGGTTAAGAGTTGTCCCTGCAACGAATGCTAAAAATCGTTAGCCGATCCGAGACCTGCTTAAAGAGAAGGCCGCCGAGACACAGTAGCGCCACTATGCAGAGAATTGAGCTAAAAGATTTCGGGGGATTCTGGCAAAGATATGCCGTGAAGGGAGCGATGATGATGACCGCGACCAACAGCAAAAGATCTTTGCATAGAGAGTGCCAAGCACCTATTTTCTTTCTATCCACAACTTTTCTCCTGGGGGAAATGAGAATCTCGTACAGTCGTAACGATCCGCCGATATTCTAACACTTGTTACGGAAAAACACAAGTGGTGCTGTTTATTACTACGATTTCCGCGGCGATTTTGTTTCGCTACCGCGAAATGAGTTTCTTGAACTCCTCCACCATCGGCACCTGTTCCGGTTCCACGCCATACATCTTCGCGCTGTAATACGCGGTCCAGTCCGCAAGGTTGAGCGCGTTGAATATCTTGTTCAGTTCTGTTTTTCCCTGCAGCAAAATGATCTCCGTCTTGAAACCGCGATCGCGATACAATTTCTCGAGCACGTTCATGCGCTTGATGATGCGTCGGTCGTCGCCCGCGTCCTTCAAGAATATAAAATGGAAGTTGCGAGAGAGCGGGATTGTTTTCGTCTTCACGTCAAACCCCGTCATCTCATTATGGTTCAGCTCTGGCACCACATTCCAAAACGCCGGCATCTTGCCCGTCTCGTTGAACTTGATCTTCCAGTTCTGCGCGAGCGCACCATTGCGCGTGGAGGCGTAGACGATCGGCACCGTGCCAAACACGCGCCGTGCAAGATCCTTGCCGCGAAGCTCCTCCCGCGAGGGGTGCAGCTGCGTCGCCAGCAACTTTGATTCCGCGAGCAAGTTCTTCTCCCCCATCACCGCGAGCATCGCTTTCAAGCTGAGTCCAGTCGCCATGCGCGGCTGGAGGCGCAGATCCGGAAGCCGCACATACGGCACCTTCGCCTTGTCTGCCATGGAGATCAATTTTCCTTTCGCCGCGATCACCGCCATCGAAAGTTTCTTTGCCTTCGCCGCATTGAACGCGTCGATCGTCTCTTCGGTGCTGCCGGAATACGAGCTCAGGATGATCAGCCGATCTTTCAAATCCTTTTCCGCGAGCGCCGGCAGTCCGTAATTGGACCATATGATGATGTCCAGCTCCGGATGCCACGCTTTGATAAGATCCGCAGCCAGGTGCGACCCGCCCATTCCCGCAACCACAAATTTGCCAAACTTCTTGAGTTTGGCGGCGTTCTCTATCTTTGGCTCGAACTCGAACTGTTTACCGTAATGCTTTATGTCTTCGGGGATCATAACTACTATTATACGCTATTTGAGCTATTTTAGGTGCTACTTCACTCTAAGTGAAAATTTAACCTCAGCTTGGTCAGCTCGGCTGTTGTGGGGGTTTTGGAGACTGTGCATGTCGCTTCTTTCTTTCATCTAATTTAATAATTAGAATGAGGACTCCAAGAAAAAGAGCTACCGAAAAGATGAAATAGATCAAAAAGCGAATTATATTAATAAACCATGTTCCGTAAAAAAGAGTCGTCAAAAATGGTTCGCCATATTTCAACGTCGAAATTTCGATCTGATCTGC
This sequence comes from Minisyncoccota bacterium, assembly GCA_036510525.1. Classification (GTDB taxonomy): domain Bacteria; phylum Patescibacteriota; class Minisyncoccia; order UBA6257; family 2-01-FULL-56-20; genus JAKAGE01. The sequence continues at coordinate 16,041 of DATCDU010000015.1, read as the reverse complement.
GTTAATACCGGCGATCTTCCCATCCAGATACAGAACTGGAGGAGTATTTTTATTGTACAGAACCAAAAGTTCAATTGTGAAAGAGTCCCCTTTATCAAAAATAATTTTATTGAGCTTAACAAAGTTACCATTTTCAATTTGAGGGGAAAGATTTGCTGTAATATAGTCAGAGTTAGAATTGTCTAACTGAGTATCTATAATGGTTCCCGTGGAGACACCTATCCCCCAATTTCCATTTTGATCGAAATCATTTTGTGTTATATTTGTCCCACCATTATTTATAACCTTAACTTCATAAATCCTAAGATTTAAATTATTTTGCTGAATATCGTTCCCTTGGAAAAGGACTTGTAAATCTTGTATGGGAGCGTTAACATCGAAGACATTTGTCTCATTTGTTATTTGAGATAAGACGCTCGGATATTGAAAAATCTGATTATAACCAACCCAAATTCCGAAAACTACAGCAAAGGCTCCGACTATGCGCCAAGACCAGATGAATATCTTCTTCATTCTTCCCCAGAATCGTTTCAACATTTTTATGGATACGGCCAAGGAAGATTAACTGGAATCGCGGCTGCTTGCGCTGGAAATCTTTCTCCTACTGCGGGATGAAGACGTTCGGCTAAAAAACGTTCAACGCCATCCATCTGTCCCGAAGGGACGGTCGCCCAAGTCAGGTAAAGATTAGGATAAGCGGTTATCGAAGGATCACTGCGATGCGCCTGGATTCTATCCCTAATTATTCCCTGGCCAACTCTTATTATCGGCCCTTTTGCCTGCCAAATAATATAGACCCCCTGTCTTCCCTCAAAAGATGGGTGGTTAATATTCAGATTGAGAAAACCACACCAAGAGTGGTCGTCAGAACAGGTACCCCACGTTAAAGGCATAGGATGATTTAATTAACTATAGTTTATCATATTATTCCGAATGGATTTCTCTCATTTCCCCTTCCCCTGATCAATCGCATGTCCTCCAAACCGATTACGCAGCGCAGACAATACCTTCCCGATATAGCTCGGCGACTTCTTTGACTTCACGCGGAATTTGAACGAGTTCTCGATGACCTGCACGGGCACCTTCAACTTTTTGCCGGTCTTGACTGTCCACTCCCCTTCGCCGGTATAAGCGACAGAACCGAAAACCGTTTTGAGATCTTGCCCATATATTTTATACGCTTCGCCAAGCCAGCCAACGAGCTTCGATTCGATAACGCTCCCACGGTTGTATACTTCCGCCACCTGTTCGAGGTCCAGCTTGAACGGCGATTTTTTCATAATGGCAAAACCCTCCGCGAGCGACTGCATCATGCCGTACTCGATGCCGTTGTGCACCATCTTGACGAAGTGGCCCGCGCCCGCGGCGCCGAAGTACGAATAGCCACCCGGCACGGAGAGATCGCGGAAGAGCGGCTCCAGGCGCTGGAACATTTCTTTCTCACCGCCGATCATGAGCGATCCACCCTTGCGCGCGCCCGACGGGCCGCCGGAAAATCCGACGTCCATAAAATGGATACCACGCTTCTTGAGCAGCTTCGCGCGGCGCATCGTGTCTTCGTAGAACGCGTTCGCTGCGTCTATTATAATGTCGCCCTTCTTTAAATGTTGAACGATGCCGTCTTTTCCAAAGAGCAGATCGTCATTCCCCTTTCCGGCGGTGATCATGATCCAAATGATGCGCGGCGTCTTCAACTCCGCCACAAGTTCAGCATGCGTGAACACTCCTTGGATGCCTTCTTTCTGGATCATCTCCACCGGCCCGGGCGAACGGTTGGATGCGACAACGTGCCAACCCTTTTCGTGCAACTGCCGGGCGACGTTCGCGCCCATCTTACCGAGGCCAAAGATGCCGATCTCTTTGCGGATGCCGCCATGCGCGCCACCGGTCACGCCGCCGGCACCAGCATCAAAACTCTTATCCTGCTCCGCCGGATCCACGAGCGTCGTTGCCTCGGCAACCACCGCCTCAGAATCCGGCGCGTAGTGCCGAAGCGGCACCAAGCCCTTGGCCCACCCTTTCACGATCGGATCAATAAAGTGCCACATCGCGGCAACCTCGCGGCTCGAAACAAACAGCGTCTGGTCGCCCTTAATGCAATCAAGCAACAACTTTTCATATTCCTCCGTGTACTGTGATTTGCGCTCGCCATGACGAAGGTCGATCGTGAACACACGCTCTTCGATCTCCATCGCAAGTCCCGGCTTTTTTATCCAAAAGCGGATCACGATTTGCTCCTGTGGATCCTGCCGAAACGTGATGGAGTTCTTGAAGTGCTCACCATGCACAGCGCCGTAGAGTTCGCATAAGCACGGCGTCTCGTGTTTGAAGATCACCTCGATCTCCGTCACCTCCTCGTTACGCTTTGAGTTGATGATGCGCTTGCCCGCCTCTATGAATATCGGCACACCTTTCCAGCGTGGATGGGTGAGTTCGAGGCCGATCTTGAAATATGTCTCCACCGTGGATTTTGGATCCACACCTTTGATGCCGCGATAGCCGTCGTACTGCGCACGGAATGTCTTCTTTGCGATCTCCGAATGCGAGAGCGGCTTGATCGTTTCAAGGAGCGCCGCGCGAGCGCCGCGGATGGCATCCGCGCTCATGTCGCGCGGTTCGTCCATCGCAATCAGTGCGATCATCTCGAGCAAGTGATTCTGCCCCACGTCGCGCAGAGCGCCCACGCTCTCATAGAACGGCCCGCGATCCTCCGCTCCCACATTCTCGAGTTCGCGCACGTTTATTTTTTCGATCAGATCGCGCCCCCAATCATCTTCAAAGAGATTGTTAAAGAAACGGAACGTTAAAATGTTCTGCAGGGTTTCCTTTGCCAAATAGTGATCAATGCGATAGACCTGCTCTTCTTTAAAGAGCCGGGCGATGCGCTCATCCAGTGCTTTCGCGCTCTTCTCGTCGCTGCCGAACGGCTTCTCCACCACCACACGCGTCCAGCCGCCCGCCGCCTCGTTGCACAGTTCCGTCAGCCGCGCCTTGTGGATGTTCGCAAAGATCGTGTCATAGAACTGCGGCGGCACCGAGAGATAGAACAATTTGTTCGAGCATTGGCCGTGCTCGTCGTCAATTTTGCGCAGGGCGTCGCCGAGCGCCACATAGTCCGCGTACGCGTCGAACGTGATCTTGTGATACACCACCGTCTTCAGGAATGACGCTACAGACGCTGGCGACGCGTGCCTCACCTTTACTTCCAAAATGGCTTGAATGTGGCGCTTGAGGTCATCGTCCGTCCAGTCGCGGCGCGAAACACCCACCAGGCGGAAGTGCGGCGGCAACATTCCCCGCTCGTGCAGGTTGAAGAGCGCCGGCGCGATCTTCTTCGTCATAAGGTCGCCCGTTACGCCGAGCACCACGAATGTGGTCGGCAAATGTGATTTTGGATCGGTCATGGTTTATCTATTATACACCAATCATTCCCCAATCTTATATCCATAACCGTGCACGGTTTTGATGAGCTTGTGGTCGTTGCCCTCGTCGATCTTGGCACGCAAGAAGCGCACATGAACATCCACCGTGTTCGTGAACGGATCGGCGTTGATGTCCCACACGTGTTCCAGGATCATTTGGCGCGTGAGCGTCGTCCCCGCGTTGCGCATAAAGTACTCAAGCAACGTGAACTCTTTGCGGTTCAACTTGATCTCTTTCCCGGCACGCGTGACGGTGTGCGCGAGTGTGTCCATTTCCAAATCGGCGATGATCAGCTTCGGCCCGGTCAACTTTTTCTCGCGCCGGAGGAGTGCACGGATGCGTGCGAGGAGTTCCGCCACAAAGAATGGCTTCGTAAGATAATCATCCGCGCCGATATTGAGCGCTTCTATCTTTGTGTGCGCATCGTTCACAATCGAAAGCATGATGATCGGGAACATCCGGCCCTTCGCGCGGATAGCGCCGCAGATATCGATGCCGTTCTCGCCGTGCCCGAGATTGATGTCTATGATCGCGACGTCGTACGGGTTGACCTTTGCCCACATGAGGCCTTTTGCCCCGCCCTCCGCCCAGTCGACCGCGAAGTGCTCCGCCTTAAGCCCGTTTATGATGAACTGCGCTATCTCCCGCTCGTCCTCTATTAATAAGATTTTCATACCCTTCACCATACACCTCGCACATTAAAAATATATTAAATAAATATTCAAGAAAAGATAAAGAAAAAAGGCCTCGTTTGCCCCTTTTTCTTTATCTTTATCTCTCGCCTTCCGAATTACTGCCCGCTCGCCGGCGTTACCGACAGCAGCGTGATCGTAAAGTGGAGCGTCGCGTTCGGAGGAATCACGGTGCCTGCGCCTGCTGCGCCGTAACCGAGTGCCGGAGGGATCGTGAGCTCGCGCGTGCCGCCCACGCACATGCCCGGAACCCCCTCGTTCCATCCCTGGATCACCTGGCCGCCGATCTGGAATGTGAACGGCGTGCGCCCCGGGTTCAACGAACTGTCGAACACGGTGCCGTTATCCAATTTGCCGGTATAGTTGACCGTCACGCTATCGCCTGCCGCCGCGACCGTTCCCGTTCCTACCGTCGTATCTTTTATGATCAATCCATCCATAGTTGTTGTTGATTGTCCCGTGGCCGTTGTGGGCGTCGGGCAGCTTGTATTAGTGTTAGTGTTGTTGGTACTGCTTGTGTTGCTGCTCCCGCTGTTATCGTTGACCGCCACGCTGGCCGGCGCATTGTTGTTCGTACTGCTCACATACCACGCACCGAGTGCAATGATCGCCGCCGCGATCACCACATATACCGCAAGTAAGATTCCTTTTTTCATAGTTATGATATTTTTGCGCCCGGAGGAACTTCGCCCTCAGGCAGAAACAATACCGGTGTGCCGCCCTCGCCGTGCGCGGCGAGCAGCATGCCGTTCGACTCCATGCCCATCATCATGCGCGGCTCAAGGTTGGCGATGATCACCACACTCTTGCCCACGATGTCCTCCGGCGCATACGCTTTCGCGATGCCCGAAAGGATCTGGCGCGGCGTGGGTTCTGCGATGTCGACCTGAAGCTTCAAGAGCTTCTCCGAACCCTCCACGCGCTCCGCCGAAACTATTTTTCCGACCCGCAGGTCGGACTTTTGGAACTCGTCGATGGTCATCAGGGATTATTATAGATGAAAAAGCATTTCTACGGAAGACCGGGGCGTATGATATATTGTATCTACGAGGCATATGGAAGAGATTTACGATCACCAACAAATTGAGCCCCACATCGCCGATCTATGGGAAAAAGGGGCTGATTTTACGCCATCAATAGATCCGTCAAAAAAGCCTTTTTCTCTTTTTCTCATTCCGCCCAATGCGAGCGGTCCGATGCATGTGGGCAACGCCCTCATGATCGCCGTTCAGGATATCTTAGCCAGATACCATCGCAGTTTAGGCGAGCCGACCCTGTGGGTTCCAAGCACCGATCATGGAGGCTACGAGACCCAGGTAACCTTCGAAAGAGAATCAGAGGGCATAGGAAGATCCGCTTCGGATTATACTCGCCCGGAACTGTTCAATGCGATCAAACAATTTGTCGACGATAACAATACCGTCATAAAGGGGCAAATCAAGCGCCTGGGGGCAAGCGTGGATTGGACGCGCTTCCGCTTTACCATGGACGAGGCGTCGCTCACGGCCGTTGCCCAGATGTTCAAAAAAATGGTATCGCAGGATCTGATCTATCGCAGGCCATACATGGTGCATTATTGTCCTCTATGCGCCACAATGCTGTCAGACATAGAATTGAAAGTGGTCAAAGAAAAGACGACGGAATATTTCTTAAAGTTCTTTATCGAGAACACGGATGACTATTTGGTCTTGACGACCACCCGTCCCGAATTCCTCTTCGCTTCCACCCATGTTCTCGTGCATCCGAACGACGAGCAATACCGGGACTATATCGGCAAAACTCTCATCAACCCATCCACCGGCGACCGGGTCGAGGTGATAGCAAGTAAGAGAAAATTCGATCCGGAGAAGGTTCAGCCTTTTCTATCCCCTTTTTCTCCCTCTTATATAAAGTACGACTATGAATACACGCTGAAGAACAACTTGCCTTCCCGTAATCTGCTGGACTGGCAAGGCAAGTTACTGGATCGCTACCCCGGCGACACGCCGGCCGAAGCGAGAGAAAAGGAAGTAGCCTTCCTTCAAGAACGCGGTCTTATCGAAAAGATCGATGACGCAAAAGAGGATTCTGTCTTTTTTTGCAAAAAGGAGCACCGCGTCGAGGATCTTATTATTCTCACCTGGTTTTTAAACTTCGATAACCAAAAAATGCCGCTTCGCCAATCGGCCATGGACGCGATCAAGCGTGAAGGATTGATAGTCTCACCCCATTGGCGTGAAAAGGGACTGTTTGAATGGATCGGTAAAATGTCGGATTGGCCTATCGCCCGCCAAAGCGTCTGGGGGATCAAAATCCCCATTTGGTATGAGATATCCGATCCGGAAAAATTCATGGTCTGGTTCGTAGACCGAGGCGGCAATCGCTTGAACGGCAACTTGGCATCTTTCATGAACGATGGTGTTTCCATTGACGAGATCGCGGAAGGGCTCGAACGCCTTTATGCAGGCGATGAAAGTGTGCAATGGACGCTCAATAAAGAACCCGGCAAGATATATCTGCCGGAGACCGACTCCTTCGATACCTGGTTCTCCTCCGGCCAATGGTCAACCATTGTTTTTGGTGCCCTCGGTTCAAAAGAGTTGAATTATTTTTATCCGAGCCATTCCATCGTTCTCGGCTACGATCTGCTCCGCTTATCGGTCTCGCGAGAGATCGTGCTCGGGCAATATTTGATGGGTAAACTCCCCTTCAAGATCGTCTATCTTCACCGCCTTCTCAAAGCCGAAGACGGCCGAAAGATGTCAAAGAGCCTGGGCAATGCGGTCCCTTTGGAATTTTACATCGATACCTATGGCGCCGACGCGACCAGGATGGCGTTAGTATCATACACTACGGAACAGGATGACTTCGTGTTTGAGGAAAAGCGGCTGGCCTATTTTAAAAAATTCGCCTCACGGCTATGGACTGTAGGACGTTTCGTTGAATCGAACAACCTGCATGCGCATGCGCGACCGCCTCGTCCAGAGGAGCTACCCGAAGAAAGCAAAAATTTGGTTTTGGAATTAAAGACTTTAATAAAAAAGATCCGACCGTATTTGGATAGATATCAATTTGCCCGCGCCCAAGGTGACGTTTCTGATTTCCTTGCCCACCTCGAAGGTTATGTGGAATGGATGCGGTCCGGAAATGACGTCCCGGGGGCATTATTTACCCTGGACTATGTTTACAAAAAATATATCATCGTTCTCCATCCTTTCATGCCTTTCGCGACCGAGGCAGTGAACGCGAACGTATATAAAGGTTCCCCATTATTAGCAAATACGCGGCAGTAAAAAAATAATACACCCCCGGGATCGCGATCTTTTGCGATACCGGGGGTTAGTGTAACCGCGGGCTTATCCTTCCCGCACGAACTCGACCTCTTTGGCGGCGGAGTGGCCATCCCGTCCCTTTCCAGGCTTGAACGTGACGACATCGAACGGTCCGAGGGTACTGATGGGACCTTTCTGCCACTTCCTAATATCCCGGAAGTGGAAGAAATATTCCACCCCGTCGTACGTCATGAGGCGTCCCGTCGAACTGATGAGGTTGAAGTACAGGACGATAGCCTCCTGACGTCCGTCGGGTTCGACCTCGGTGCTGAGAGCGGGAGGATTCCATTCCGCAGGATTGTTTTGAGCTTCCCACTCTGTAACGTCTTCCTGCGCAGCGGAGAGACCGTCAGCCATCCCTGTCCATATATTTGAGTAAGGGGTGACTGTAGAGAAGCGATGCGTCGGCACGTACGAATATGCCGTCTCACTACCCTCGCCACGTGTACGAACCCGCCATCCTTTCCAGATCTGCTGGCAGGTTTCGTAGAAAACGCCGTTCCTCGTGATGAGGCCAACCTCGACGCTCACGAACTCGCCTTTTGGCGTGAGAAGGATGATGTCCAGACTGTCCTGGTAGTTCGTACGCGTGTGGGGAGCTTTCTTTTGCTCTCCACGCCGGTCGCCTGGTTTTGCTGGAACATCTTTCCACTCAACATGAACGGGCAGATTAGCGACATTCTTGTGAGGGATCGGCTGCATCCGTCCTCCCTCCTCGCAAGGGGTCCAGAAGGCCCGGACACCTTCCGGAAGGCTCACCGGTCCGGCAAGCAATTGAATGGTGTTCGGCCGCCCATATACGCCGATCGGGGCGTAAACGGCGGTTCCCTGTTGGATGAGTGTCGCATTGCCTTCGCGATACCCAAGATTGACGTCACGCTCCATCTTCGCCGACACCTGAATGGCGCCGAACGGCGTAAAAATTCGCATACCGCACCTCGTGGTTTGAATTTGACCATGCCGCCTCGATGATTTGAGTTCGAAATGATCTGGGTATATTGTACCAAAAATGGGAGAATTGTCAAGTTCGCCCTATCCTCCCGTCACCTCGTGCTTCTTGCCGCCACTTGCCATGTTCTTTTGGTGCTCTTCGGTGTTGAGAAGTCCGCACTTTTTCCACTTTTTTCCGCTGCCGCACGGGCACGGATCATTGCGGCCGATCTTGGCGCCGGGACCCATCTCGCTCGCCGGCGGTGCGCCGGGGATACGTAGGTTCATGTTCGCTGCGCCATTCGCAACATTGGAACCTGGCGCGGCACCATTCGCTCCTTGTGCCGCCAGTTTGAACATATTATTGAATATCCAGCCGTTGAAATTTCCCCAGAAGCTTTTGAATAGGCGGCTCGCCTCTTGGCGATATTCCACGAGCGGATCGCGCTGTGCGTACGCGCGGAGGCCGACAGATTCCTGCAACGCCTCAAGATCCTCAAGGTTGGTCATCCATAACATATCAAGGATGCCAAGTAGCTGATTCTTTGCGAGCATATACTCGGCGACCCCTGCGCTTTTTTCGCGGATGGCCTGGATGAAGTCGTCTTCGGTTTGGAGTGCGGCGGGATCGGTCACGATTCCCGCTTCCTTGAACGCCTTTCGCGCCTCTTCCTCCCCCGTCGGCACATCGTCATGGCCATATTGCGTGGGCTGGCCGAGCGTCGGTGCGATCGCCGCAGTAAAGTGCGCGACCGCCGCGTCGGCAATGACGTTCGCGATCGCGGTCGCGTCCGACAACTCCAAAAACTCCGTGCGGCGCTTGTACACCGCGCCGCGCTGTTTGTTCAGCACGTCGTCGTATTCAAGGAGATGTTTGCGCATATCAAAGTTGGCACCTTCCACCTTTTCCTGCGCCTGCTCCACTGCTTTTGTGACCATCCCAAACTCGATCGGCTCGTTTTCCGGAAGATCGAATCGCTCCATGATTCCTTTGATGCGGTCGCCGCCGAAGATGCGAAGTAGATCGTCCTCGAGCGAAAGGAAGAATTGCGTCGAACCGGGATCGCCTTGGCGTCCGGCGCGGCCGCGGAGCTGGTTATCGATGCGCCGCGCTTCGTGGCGATCCGTGCCGATCACGTGAAGGCCGCCGAGCCCGCGTACCTTCTCTGCCTCAGCCGCATCGGGCGGATTGCCGCCGAGCAGGATGTCCACGCCGCGCCCGGCAACGTTCGTCGCCACCGTGACGGCGCCTGAATGCCCCGCCTGTGCGATGATCGCGCCCTCGCGCTCGTTGTTCTTTGCGTTCAACACCTCGTGCTTGATCCCCGCCCGCGAGAGCGCAGCGGAAATGAGCTCATTCTTCGCGATAGAGGTTGTGCCGAGGAGGACCGGCTGGCCTTTCTTCTGTCGCTCCCGAACGTCGGCCGTAATCGCGTTCAGCTTTGCGCCGAAATTTTTATAGATAAGATCGTTCAGATCCTTGCGCGCGAGGCCACGATTCGGCGGGATGCTTTCCACTTCAAGTTTATATACTTTAAAGAATTCCTCGGCGGACGTCTGCGCCGTTCCCGTCATGCCGGAGATCTTCTTATACATGCGGAAATAATTCTGCGTGGAGACCTTGGCATACGTACGCGACTCCTGCTGGACCGTTACGCCTTCTTTGGCCTCGATCGCCTGATGCAATCCCGCCTGATAGCGCCGGCCGATGAGCAGCCGCCCGGTGAACTCATCCACTATATATATCTGGCCGTCCTTCACCACGTAATCCTTATCACGCGTGAACAACGCCTTTGCCTTGATGCTCTCCTCCATATAATGGACCAATCGGATGTTCTCCGGCGCGTAAATGTTCTGTACGCCGATCAGCTTTTCCACTTTTTCCACGCCCTCGTCGGTGATCGTGATCGTCCGCTTCTTCTCATCCATATCATAATCCTTATCCTTCTCCAGGTTTGCCGCGATCCGGGCGAATGCCTTGTAAAAGTCGCTCGATTGGGCGTCCGGCGCGGCGATGATGAGCGGCGTCCGGGCCTCGTCTATTAATATGCTATCCACCTCGTCGATGATGGCAAAATTGTGGCCGTGCTGGACGCGATCCTCCGCACGGTAGATAAGATTGTCACGCAAGTAGTCAAAGCCGAACTCGTGGTTGGTGCCATACGTGATGTCCGCACGATACGCTTCGCGGCGCGACACCGGACGCAGAAATTCCTGCTGCACGAGAAAGCTTCCCGTCGTCTCCACTTTTTTATCTTCGGTCGCCTCGTCTTGTTTTGGGATTTCCCACGTGGGATCGTAGATGAATGCCGCGCCCGGAATGATGGACCCGACCGTGAGCCCGAGCAAGCGATAGACCTTGCCCATCCACACCGCGTCGCGGCGCGAAAGATATTCGTTGACGGTGACGACGTGCACGCCGTCGCCGGCGAGCGCGTTCAAGTACGCGGGCGCGACACCCGCGAGCGTCTTTCCTTCTCCCGTCATCATCTCCGCGACGGCGCCGCCGTGCAACACAAGTCCGCCGAGCAACTGGACGTCGAACGGGCGCTGGCCGAGCGTGCGCTTCGCCGCTTCGCGTACGAGCGCGAACGTCTCGACGGTAATCTCGTCGAGGACCGTCGCCACGGCGGCGGGATCAGCAGGATCGGCCGCCTTCACGCGTTCCCGGAGCGCCAGGCTTTTTGCGGTCAATTCGGCATCCGAAAGCGCCGCCATCTGGGGCTCCAGGGCATTGATCTCCTTTACCTTTTCATCGAGCGCCGCAAGTGAGCGCTTCTGAAACATCTTTTTTAGTCCTTCAAGCATCTACAGGATTATAGGCGATTATATGCCATTATGCCACGTTTTGCGAATCGCCCAAATAAAAAACATCCCGGCGGATGCCGGGATGTTTTAGAGAAGAACTATGCGCGCTTCTTCTTCGCAACTTTCTTCTTCTTTGCTGCTTTCTTTTTCTTTGCCATCGTAATGATTGGTTTTAGTTTATCGGGTTGCGACCACTCCGATAATTTTTTCCACTTTGGGAAAAAATTTACTATAGATTTAGTATAGCAGAACGGTTTTTAACTTTTTTTAATTTCTGTGGATAACTTTTTTGGGGCGTCATCCGGCAAAAAAAGAGCCGCACGGGATCGCGCGGCTCTTTTTTTATTTTTCCCGCTCGGTTTCCGTCGAATGGGAATGTTTCGTCTTGTATTTTTGTATCTCCATATGCAGCATGTTGCGCACTTCATCGATCGCCTTACGGATGTCCGATGATGACGCTTCGCCGCGCAACACCTTGCCCGGCAGCTCAAGGTCCGCTACTGCCATGAATACTTCATCACCCTTCTGGTGATGTTGGGTGGTACGGGCGACCTCCAACCGCAATACGAGCTCTCCTTCCTTTTCATAGGGTTCCACGAACTTGGCAAGCGGGGCCAGCTTTTCCTCTATATATGTCTCAAGCGCCGGGGTGACGTCCAACGACTTCTTTATGGTGATGTTCATATGATTTTATTATAGCAGTTGCACTTCTTCTTCGAGAACGATGCCAAACTTGCCCGACACTTTCGCTTTCGCAAGGATGATCAAATTCTTCACATCGTCCGAACGGGCGGCGAGCACGTTCACGATGAAGTTGGTGTGCTTCGGCGAGATCATCGCGCCGCCGGTGCTCACGCCGCGCAAGCCCGATTCGGAGATCAGCTTCGCCGCGAAGATCACCGGAAATGGATCTTCTTTGACGGAGAACTGCGAACCGCGGAACACGAGTGCGGATTCGTGGATCGCCTTTTTATATTGCTCGCTCCCCTTTTTATGCAATGCATACAGCGGAACATTTTTGAAGATGCTCCCGATGTTCGGGTAGTCGAGCGGATGCCGCTCCCTGCGATGCGTGATCCTTTCTTTTATTACCCTTGCGATCTCTTTTTTATTTCCCCTCGCGAGGCTGAACGTCACATGCGTGATGATCTCCGCTCCGTTCTTCTTTTTGAAAATGCTGTCCCGGTACGCGAACGCGCACTGCTTTCCGGTCCGCCGCGCTATCTTCATCTTTTTTATATCAAAGCTCTCCACCGATGCCACGACGTCCTTGATTTCTCCGCCGAAGCAGCCGGCGTTGCCGCGAACCGCGCCGCCGACGGTGCCCGGAAGGCCTCCCGCCCACTCGAGCCCGGCGAGCGAGTGTGCCGTGGCGAACTTCAAGAGATCGGCCATCATCACCCCGGCGCCGACGGTGATCGTGGTCCCTTTCACCTTTATATCTTTGATAGTGGGACGTAGTACCAGACCGTCGAAGCCGTCATCGCGGATCAGCACGTTCGTTCCGCCACCCAGCACAAACACCCGCAATTTCCGGACTTTCGCCTGTTTGACTGCCCATTGGAGCTCCTTCGCGCTCTTCGCATCAAAAAAAAACCGCGCTGGTCCGCCGATCTTATAGTGACTGAACTTGGATAATGGGATATTCTCTTTTAGCCGTGGCATCGATATAAAGGGGCCATATTTTTCACTCAGATACACAAAAACCGCTCCGCCCAAGACTCTAACAAAAACTTGCTCAAAGTGCTGGGCGGAGCGGCTGTGGTGACCTCCGGTTCTGTTTTTATTGAACGAGTGCTCAGTCAGCCTCTCCACGACCAGTATACCAAATGGACATTGAGACGCAAACTAAAAACCCCTTGCGGGGTCTTTAGCAAAACAGAATCGTATGGGATTATGCCCAAGCCGTATTAATTACTCAAGCATACTCACACTCATTCCCAACCATTGTAGCAGATTCCCGCGGAAATTGCAAGTGCTGCCCGGCACCTCTATGCTGCGGCAGCCGTCGGCGCTTTCTTCTTGAACACGAAATACTTGTACCCGATGAAGTTCCAGATGAATGTCACGAGGATCCCGGCGACCGGCGAAATAACGTCCACCCACAGCTTGGTGTCTGGGCCTATCGCCTTCACGAATGTCGCGACCGCAACATTCGCCGCCCATCCGATGAGCGCGACGGTATAGAATCCCGTTACCTCGCCTGCGTTCACTTTGTCCGTTGAGCCGAACGTCCAATTTCTGTTCCAGAAAAAGCTGTTTGTGGTGGCGCATAGGAATGAGATCGCTTTGAAGACGGCGAAGAGCGGCGTGGAGATCGTACCCCCATAAAGGAATGTCTCCAGGTTGAGCACGCCGATGTCAATGAAGCTGTTCAATGTTCCCACCGCGGCGAATTGGCCGAATTGGTAGAACGCGCTCCATACTTTCGCGATCAGCGAGCAGAGCCACAGCGCGAATGGCGCGAAGACGGTGAAGAACACGAATATGCCGACGCGCACCACGAGCGTCAGATGGACGCTCGTGAGCGTGTTCGCCAAGATCGGCTGAACGAGCAATCCGACCGCGCCGCCGATGATGAGGCTCGCGTAAAGATCCTTCCGGTTCATACTACCGGAGCGCGTAGGTGATGGTCACGTTGTCCGTCACCTGCTGCGAGCCGGGCTGGATGTTCGGCGTTGAAGCTGCCGATCCGACGGCCATCGCTGTCGGTACCGCCAGGTTATAGATGGGATAGGGCTGCGGGAGAATACCATTCTCCGAAACGTTCATCACCCCGCCAAGCGATGCACCGGCTTCCGACGCCATCTGTACCGCTTCTTGCTCCGCCTTGTTCATCGCATCGGCACGCGCGACCGCAAGGAATTCGTTGGGATCGTTGAAGGTGAAGTCCACGCCGCCGATCTGATTCACGCCGAGCGGCGCCAAGCCGCCGAGCACCGTCGCCACGTTCGTAAGATCGTGGATCTTGACCGTCACCGTCTGTGTGAGCGTGTATCCCGTAATAGCGTTGCTTTGAGTGGAGTTGTTATAGTTGTACGCCGGCTCGAGATCGTAGCCTGTCGTCGCGATGTCGCTCGTCGCGATATTCTGCGATGTCAGAAACTGCAGTGCCGCGTTCATTTTTGTGGTGTTATTCGCCTGAAGCGTTTGCGGATTCTGCCCCGTGGAAACTACCGAGAACGTTATTTCCGCCAGATCCGGCGTGGCCATCGTCATCCCCTGCGCGCTTACCGTGACCGTCCGCGCCGCGGGAAGCGATGCCTCGAATCGCACGGCAACCGGCAACCCGACCCCCATCACCGCGATGATCAGCGCTGCCAAGAATGCGTCCAACAACACCCAAAACCAAAACTTTGATTCATCCATATTGTTCATGTTAATTTGCGTTAATTATTTTTTTGAATTCTTCGGCCTTGAGACTGGCGCCTCCCACAAGCGCTCCATCTATTTCTTTCAATTGTACATAATCGGCGGCGTTCTTGCCATTCACGGAGCCGCCGTATAAAAACTTTGTGGATATTCGCTTGGTTTTCTTTAATGAGGATTTAATGAACTTCGCCATCTCGCGCGCGTCTTCCGGTTTGTCGCTCCGGCCCGTGCCGATCGCCCAGATCGGCTCGTAGGCAATATATAAACTTCCGGGTTTTATGGGAATGCCCTTCAGGTCTTTCAGAAGCTGCTGCGCGACGAACTTTTTTGCCACATCAGCGCCTTTCTCGCGCACGGAAAGCGCTTCGCCAACGCACAGGATCACTTTCAACCCGTCGCGCACCGCGAGCGCAATTTTTTTATTGATCATCGCGTCCGTCTCCTTTGCGAACTTTCGGCGCTCCGAATGACCCACGATCACATACTTCGCGCCGATCGAGCGGAGCATCGCGGGGCCGACCTCGCTCGTGTACGCGCCCTGCTCTTCCCAAAACACATCCTGCGCGCCAAGCACGAGGCGCGCGCGCGCCTGCGGCGGCATCCGCTTCCACTCCCGCGCGAGCTCTTCCAGGTAGATGAAGGGTGAACAGACCACCACTGTGACGCCCGCCGGGCGCGGTGTTTTTGCCACGGCTTTAAAAAGCGCGAATGCCTCCGCTTCCGTTTTCGGATGCTCCTTCCAATTCGCCGCTATCAGTTTTGGCAGTTTGCCCATATGGCAATTTTACCACAGAATCGCCTCCTCCTCCTTATTTCTCCGCATTGTAGAGTGCCATGACTTCGGCGGCGGAAAGAGCGCGGTTATAAATGCGAACGTCGTCCATAGAGCTCTGCATATACCAGCCCGCCAGATCGCTCAGCACCACGTTCTCGGAAGATACCACGTCGCCCGTCACTGATGATATGTTCACCGTCGCCGACTGCTGTACGCCATTCACATACGCATACGCAAGGCCAGCGCTCCGATCGAAAATCACGGCCACGAACATCCATTGATTGAGCATCTGGGGAGGCTGAACCCCGGAATTGAAGTTAAGGGCGGCCTGACTCACTAAATGGGTCTGATCGTTGAAACTCACGTAGATGCCACTCGCATTGTACGCAGAATCAACCGACCATCCTCCGGTTCCGGCCTGATACGCATGAGAGTTCCCCACGGGGAAAAATGTTTCGGAGCCGCCATAGCCCGTTTGATAGACCCATCCCGCCACGCTCAAGCTTCCATTTTGAGGATAGAGGGTGGGGCTGTTCGTTGTCGTTATATAGTTGTTCGTTCCGTTAAAATATCCTGCATAGCTCCCTACCCGTTTTCGGGTCAATAGCTTGGAATACTTTCGGCGATTTTTTTGAGTGGGGTCATGAAGTTGATACCCATATGACTTCGCTCCCCGTTGTAGTATGCGAGGTATGTCTTGATGGCGTCCCGATAGGACAAAAAGCGCTTC
>DATCDU010000014.1:0-27183 GCA_036510525.1 Minisyncoccota bacterium | reverse complement strand
TCCCCAGCCGCAGCCGATGTCGAGCACGTGCTGTCCGGCCCTGAGGCCGATCTTGCGACAAACGAGGTCGAGTTTTGCCTCCTGCGCTTCGTCGAGGGTCTTTGCTTTCGCCCAATACGCGCACGTATAGACCATGCGCTTATCGAGCATTCGTTCGAAAAGATCGTTACCGATGTCGTAGTGATGCATGCCAATGTCGAACGCATGACTTTTTGCCCCGCGCCGTTTGCCAAGCGCCGAAAGATACGCCGCGACATTCCCGAACGACACACGGGCTTTTTCTACGACGCGGGAGCGGAAAAGATGGGCAATCAACTCGTCGAGTTGGTCGCTGTCCCAGTCGCCCGCCATATATGCCTCGCCGAACGCCAAACTCCCGCCGCGCACGATGGCACGGTAGAGGTCCTCGTTGTGCACCCGGATATCCCACGGCCGGCTGCCGTTGATCTCAATATCCGATTCCCTGAATAATTTTTCTACCAACGCCTTTGCCCGATCCATACCTTCATTATATGCGCATCGGCGCCTATCTCAAATCTGTTACACTAATAGCAATGACAGACGAACTATCGCTCGACGCGCTTGCGAAGAAACCGGCGGCGGACGTTTTTTCCGCGCTGCACACTTCCGCGAGTGGACTTTCAGTGCAGGAGGCCGCCGCGCGCCTGAAGCTGTACGGTCTCAATGAGTTTGCCGGACGGAAAAAGCTGCAGCCCTTCTTGATATTCTTTTCCAAGTTCCGCAATCCGCTGCAGATCCTTTTGATCGTCGCCGCGATCGTGTCCGGCATTCTGGGGTCGCATATCGAGGCGATCATCATTCTTGCGATCGTATTCGGCAGCGCGTTCATCGACTTTTTCAACACGTATAAATCCGCGCGGGCCGCGGAAGCGTTGCAGGAAAAAGTGACGATCACCGCGGCGGTGATGCGCGGCGGTGAGTTGAAGGAGCGGAATATGCGCGAGGTGGTACCCGGCGATGTTTTTTCTCTGGAGGCGGGGGATCTTGTGCCCGCCGACGCGATCGTCACCGAGGCACACAATCTCTTTTTAAAGGAGGATGTGCTGACGGGGGAGTCGTTGCCGGTGGAGAAGGAAGCCGATGTCACCGCGGCATCGGCTTCCACGAAAGTGAGCTTGAGAACCGTGTTTCTCGGCACGAGCGTCGTGTCCGGCACTGGCATGGCAGTGGCGGTGAATACGGGCCTGCATACCAAGGTGGGGAATATCGCGGACAAACTCAAGCGTCCGGATGTGCCGACCGAGTTCGAAAAGAACCTGAAAGATTTCAGCTTGTTCATTTTCCGCACGACGCTATTCCTCGTCCTCGCCGTCATTCTTTTGAACATCTTCGTGATCCGGCGTGATCCGTTGCAGATTTTCATCTTTGCCGTCGCGATCGCGGTCGGCCTCACTCCCGAATTATTGCCGCTTATCGTGACGAGCAACCTTGCGAAGGGCGCTATCGAGATGTCGAAGAACGGCGTCATCGTCAAAAAACTGGCAGCCATTCATAATTTTGGCGGCGTTGATGTGCTCTGTACTGATAAGACCGGCACGCTTACCGAGGATCGTATCACGCTCATCAAGTGCGTTGATGCCTCCGGCAAGGAGAGTGATACGACGAATCTGTGGGGCTATCTGAGCAGCAAAAACCTGACCGGTGTGCGCGGGGTGTTGGATGAAGCGATAGAGAAATTTAAAAAGCTAGATGTAAGCGGCTGGCAAAAAGTGGATGAGGTGCCGTTCGATGCGGAGCGTAAGCTGGAGTCTGTGATCGTGAAGAACGGCAAGCAGACGGTGCTCATCGCCAAGGGCGCGCCGGAGGAGATATTAAAAATTAGTAAACACACCGCTGCGCTCCGTGCGAAGATCACAAAAGAATATGAAGCGTTGTCCGCCGACGGGTTCCGTGTGCTCGCGCTCGGCATAAAGAATGTCCCTCTTCGCAAGACCCCATATGGCAAGAAGGACGAAGCAAATATCTCGTTCGTCGGATTTCTCGCGTTCCTTGATCCGCCGAAAAAGAGCGCGAAGGATACACTTGCAAAGATGGCCGCGTACCACGTGGCGATCAAGATCATCACCGGCGACAATTTTTTGGTGACGAAGAAGATCGCGGACGAGATCGGCCTGCCGATCATTGGATGGTTCAACGGCGATGCTATCGCGGCGATGCATGAGTCAGAGTTCAAGAAAAAAGTGGAGACGGCGAATGTCTTCACGCGCGTCAATCCGGAGCAGAAGGAGATGATCATCCGCTTGTTGCGCGAGAACGGACACGTCGTGGCATATATGGGCGACGGCGTAAACGATGTGCTCTCTATTAAAGAGGCGGATGTGGGCATTTCGGTGAACAATGCGGTGGATATCGCCAAGGAAACGGCAGACATCATTCTCCTCAAAAAGGGGCTTGGCGAAATCATTGATGGCATCGTGGAAGGCCGCAAGACATTCGCCAACACATTCAAGTATCTCATGATGGCGCTCTCGTCAAATTTTGGCAACATGTTTAGCATGCCGATCGCGTCGGTGTTCCTGCCATTCCTGCCGATGACGGCGCCGCAGATCCTTCTTAATAATTTTCTCTACGACTCATCGCAGCTCTCGATCCCGTTCGATAAGGTGGATGCCGATTTCCTCGCACGCCCGAAGAAGTTCAACATCGCGTTTATGAAGAAGTTCATGTATATCTTTGGCCCGCTGTCGTCCGTCTTCGATTTCGCCACATTCGGCGTCCTGCTCTTTGTATTGCACGTGAACGGCACGGCGTTCCAGACCGGTTGGTTCCTTGAATCCATCGCCACACAGACGCTCGTCGTGAACATCATCCGGAGCAAATTCAATTTCTGGTCGAATGGGGGACCGAGCCGGGCGCTCGTCCTCGCCACGTTCGGCGCAGTCGCCGTCGGCTGGGGCATCGCGTACTCATTCCTCGGCCCCGCGTTCGGTTTCGCGCGATTCGGATTCTATCCGGTATTGCTCGTCCTGGTCGTCGTCGTCGCATACCTGTTATTTGTGGAAGTGGCGAAGAAATATTTCTATAAGAGATACGAATATCTGATAGAGAAATAAAAAAACGCCGGGAACTCTCGAAAGAGAACTTCCGGCGCGTGGCTACTGCGTCTTGTCGGAAAGGGATTGGACCGCCTGAAGACGTCCGGTAATTCCCATTGGTGTATCGGGAGAATCAACTTTACCGGCCACGACGAGTTCTAGTAATCGTGAAAGAAATGCGATGACGGGGCCGCGGTGGAGGTGTCCCGCTGCATCCGCATCAGCATCCTCTTCCTCGTACGCATCTCGCTTTGTGAGGGCGTAGGTTTCACAGGGTCGTTTGCCCTCCCCCTCTTTATCCTTTGCCAGGTAGGACATTTCATCTCCAAACCATCCTTCGAGCGCCGGTATATCATTACCAAACCCAGCGATCATAGCTTGCGAGATGAATATTTTTCCTCGTCCGTCCGTGACAACGCTCTCCGTCAGATACCCTTCCACTTCGTCGTTGGCGGTAGGGATAAGATAAAGAGAGGGGATGGCATCGTTATAACCAAAGAGGTCGGCTACGGCGACCATCGCTTCATAGGTCGCGCCATTCACCGGGTCACCTTTCTTGATCTCGGTGGCTCCCATAAGTGCGATCAAGTTTGCTTCGCACTGTTTTTGTCCGCGAATATGGGGACGCTTAAGCTTGGGTGTGGATTGGGGAAAAACGCGCGCACAGGGGAGACCTGTCGCAATGAAAAGCACGAACCACACGAGTAGTTTCAAGGGGATGTCCTTTCCGCCGAGCAAATACTTCCGTAACTGCCATCATCCTACGGTCAGCGGGGAAATATTGCAAACGCCGCGTTCCGCGTCGGAACGTTATTTTCCGCCCGGCGTATTTTTCTCAAGCTTTTCCGATACGTTCAACTTGCGGAGCATATAGAGCAGGATCGCGAGCACGATCGCGGCCGCGAATGCGAACTGGGTGAGTCCGATACCGACGAGCACGCCGATCGCCGCCGCGATCCAGATGAGCGCTGCCGTCGTCACGCCATGCGGATGATCGTTCAGCTTGATGATAAGTCCCGCGCCGAGGAATCCGATACCGACCACGATGTTCGCGATGACGGCAAATGCGCTGTTCAATGCTGTTGCATCCGGCAATGCACCCTGCGTGGAGGCCGTGATATACGGGAGCGTAAGCGCGATCATCGCAAAGATGGACGCGCCGCTCGTGACGAGCATCGTCGTGCGGATCCCGGCCGCCTCCTTGCCCACAAGCTCGCGCTCAAGTCCCAGCAGTGCGCCGAGCAGGAGCGCGACCACGAACCGGGCGAACATTTGTTCAAACGTCAACATTGTATTAATATTAGCATAACGATATGCATGAGCGAACATATATAGGAAACTTGGCCGATCACATCGGCAAAGAAGTGACGATCAAGGGTTGGGTGGACGTCCGCCGGGACCAGGGCAAGCTCATTTTTTTTGATTTTCGGGACATGACGGGATACGTGCAGGGAGTTATCCTGCCTGCCGCCAACGATGCGCACGAGGTAGGTTCGAAACTTCGCTCGGAGTGGGTGGTGGAAGTGACGGGAAAGATCAACCAGCGTCCGGAAAAGAATATCCAGGCGGATAAACAGAATGGCGACATCGAACTCGAAATTCTATCGATCAATGTTTTGAACGAAGCGGAAACGCCGCCGTTCGACGTGAGCGGGGATGGGCGCGATATCAACGAGGATATTCGGTTGAAGTATCGCTATTTGGATCTCCGCCGTCCCAGGCTTCAGCGAAACATTCGCATGCGCGACAAGATCATCTCGTTCTTCCGCGATCATATGCATAAAAATCATTTCGTGGAGATCGAGACGCCTATGCTTATGAAGGGTACGCCGGAAGGTTCGCGCGAGTACATCGTCCCGTCGCGCCTGGAAACGGGAAAATTCTACGCGCTTCCGCAATCGCCACAGCAGTTCAAACAGCTCTCGATGGTGGCGGGATTTGAGCGCTACTTCCAGATCGCGCGTTGCATGCGCGACGAGGATACGCGCGGCGACCGCCAGCCGGAATTCACTCAGCTGGACTTCGAGATGTCGTTCGTCACCCAGGAAGATATTTTGAAGTTCACCGAAGCGATGTTCATTGAGATGGTGAGGACGCTGTTTCCCGAGAAGAAGATATCGCATACACCGTTCCCGCGCATCACGTACAAGGAATCGATGGAAAAATACGGCAGCGACAAGCCCGATCTCCGCAAGGACAAGAACGATCCGAGCGAGCTTGCGTTCGCATGGGTGATCGATTTCCCGATGTTCGAAAAGGATAAGGAGGGAAACATCCAGGCGGCGCATCATCCATTCTGCTCCATTAAAGACGAAGATGTGGAAAAATTCATGAAAGGCGACGACATTTTCAATATTCGGGCCAATTCCTACGACCTCGTACTGAACGGCTATGAGCTGAGTTCCGGCAGTATCCGTATCCATAAGACCGATATGCAACAAAAGGTGTTTGAACTCCTGAATATCGATGAAGAAACCCAGCAGCGGAAGTTTGGGCACATGCTCCAGGCGTTCAAATATGGCGCACCGCCGCACGGGGGGTTTGCGCCGGGCATCGACCGCACGGTGATGATCCTTATGGGCGAGCCGAATATCCGCGAGGTCATCCCGTTTCCGAAGACCGGCGAAGGCAAGGACCTGATGATGGGGTCGCCCTCGGAGGTTGATAAAAAGCAGCTGGATGAGTTAGGATTGGAATTGAAGAAAATTAACAAAAAATAAAAATCATTATGAATCATCCAAAAGAAGAGCAGACGCTGGTGTTGCTGAAGCCGGACGCATTGCAGAGAAATTTATTGGGCGAGATCATCCATCGCTTTGAGCGAAAGGGCCTTAAGATCATCGGCCTGAAGATGCTCCACATGGATGAGGTTCTTATGAAGGAACATTACGGAAAATATTCCGATAAGCCCTTTTTTGAGGGATTGAAGAAATACATGTCCGCATCTCCGCTCGTCGCCATGGTCATCTCCGGCATCGGCGCGGTCGGCACCGTACGAACGATCGTCGGTCCCACTCGGGGGAGTGAGGCGCCGGGAGGCACTATTCGGGGCGATTTTGCCATGAGCATCCAGAGCAACCTTATCCACGCTTCCGATCCCGCAGAGGATCCAAAGGAGGAGATCGCACGATTCTTCAAATCTCACGAACTTTTCTCGTATCAGCGGATCGATTTCGAAACGGTCTATAGCGACGAGGAGAGAAATTAGAGCACATGAAGCAGGTCACTCTTTGTTTTCTTTTAAATGATAAAGGGGAGGTTTTGCTTGCGATGAAAAAGAGAGGTTTCGGGATGGGTAAATGGAACGGCGTCGGCGGAAAAGTTCAAGAAGGGGAGGATGTCGCCGCTGCCGCGGTGCGTGAGGCAAAAGAAGAAATCGGCGTAGTGGTCTCTCCGGAAAACCTTGAACTGGTCGGGACGCTGGACTTTGACTTTAGCGATAATCATGAATGGGCACAGACCTGTTCTGTTTTCCTTGTTCGCAAATGGGAAGGGAATCCTTCAGAATCCGAAGAGATGCGTCCGAAGTGGTACCAAAAGAACGCTTTGCCGTTCGACGAGATGTGGATCGACGATCCGCATTGGCTCCCGCTTGTTCTCGCCGGTAAAAAAATAAAAGGCAGATTCCTTTTTGAGGACAAAGGCGGCTCGATGCTCAACTTTGCGGTTTCCGAGGTTCATCCATAAGGATCCGTTTTTCAAAACCACCGCGTTTCTCACGCTTCTCGATCTGTATTTTTTCTATATCCTCACGCGTTTTTCCAAGGTGCTTGACGGTGGCATCGATCAATTCCTGTAGATCCGCCAGTTCTTCTTCGGTATTCTTATTCTCAACCGATTCCTGGACTTCCGCGGCTTCTTCTGTGATCTTTTTCAATAGGGCAACAAGAAACTCAGTGTCGTTCCCAAGGACGCGATAGGTCGGTTCAACACCTTCCTTTTCTTTTATGATCTCCGGGATCTTATCCCGAACGAGCTTTGGATATTTTTCTGCCATTTTATTTTTGCTCTGCAAACGCTTTCACGATCGGGTCGAACTCGCCTTCGAGGATCTTTTCGATGTTGTGCCACTTCTTGCCGATGCGGTGATCGGTGATGCGGTCGTCGGGGAAGTTATATGTGCGGATCTTTTCGGAGCGGTCGGCGTTGCCGATCTGGTCGCGCCGGGATTCGGCGATGTTACCGCTGGCGCGGATCTGTTCCAACTCGTAGAGTTTGGCGCGCAGAACATCCATCGCTTTCTCGCGGTTCGCGTATTGCGAGCGTTCCTCGCGCGAGGCGACGACGATGCCAGTTGGCTTGTGTAATATTCTTACGGCGGTCTCCACTTTGTTGACGTTCTGCCCGCCCGGGCCGCCCGCGCGCGAGAACGTCACTTCGAGGTCGTTCGGCGAGATGTTCACCTCGCGCGCTTCCACGATCGGCAGGATCGCCACGCTCGCGGTGGACGTGTGCACGCGCCCCGCCTTTTCCGTCTTCGGGATGCGCTGCACGCGATGGACGCCGGATTCATGCTTCAAAGCGTCGTAACATCCTTCGCCCTTCACCTCCGCGGTCAGGCTCTTATACCCCTGATCGTTCTCGCTGGAATCAAGTATGGAAAAGCTCCAGCCGCGCTTTGCGGCGTAGCGCTGGTACATGCGTGCCAGGTCGCCCGCGAAGATGGATGCTTCGTCGCCGCCTGCCCCGGCGCGTATCTCTAGAATGAGCTTATTGGTGGTCATAAAAGGGGATTCGATTTTTCAATCACTATGGTATCATAATATCAATGGCAGAACAAAAACTTATTTTGATCGTTGACGATGAACCCGCCTTTCGGGAGATTTTTGGCGCTAAGTTTGCCTCCGACGGTTTTCGCATAGAAACCGCCGAGAATGGACAGGTCGGTGTTGAAAAGGCAAAGGCGCTCAAGCCGGATCTGGTGCTCATGGACGTCAACATGCCGGTGATGGACGGCGCCACTGCGGCCTTGAAATTGCACGATGATCCGGAAACGAAAGATCTGAAAGTGGTGTTCCTTACGAGCTTGGGCGATCCACAAAAAGAAATGCAGGCACTGAACCACAAGTTCTCGCAGGATTTCGGCGCAGCGGGCTATTTAAGGAAGACGGATGACCTTAACGAACTCAACGAAAAAGTAAAAGCATTCCTTCAATGAGAGAACGGCCATTGATCCTTGTGGTTGATGATGAGCAGGACCTTCGGGATATCATGTCGCTGAAGCTTAAAGCATCGGGCTTCGATGTCATCACCGCCTCGGATGCAAAGGAAGCGGTTGCCGCGGCCAAGGCGTCGCAGCCGGATCTGATTCTGATGGACATTCATATGCCCGGCGAAACGGGCACCGATGCCGCGCTTACCATCAAACAGGACCCGGAAACGAAGGACATCAGGATCGCATTCCTGAGCAATCTCAAGGACCCGTGGCCGCAGACGACGCCCGCGCGGAACGATCTCGCAAAGTCGCTCGGTATGGAAGATTTCATCGATAAGACGGAAGACTTGGATATCACCGTTTCGAAGGTAAAAGAAATTTTAGCCAGACAACAATAAAAAATCCCTTAGGTATTTCGCTCCGACGTAAGCGACCAACGGAAGTCCCGTGGGACACGTCCACTCGCTCAATACCTAAGGGATTTTTTATTTGGCTAGTTCTTCTTGATCCGTACCTTCTTCGGCTTCGGCTCCACCTTTGCCGCGCGGCGTGACTTGAACTTCTCCACGCGTCCCGCGATGTCCATCAACTTCTCTTCGCCGGTATAGAACGGATGGCATTGTGCGCAAATTTCGACGCGGATCTCTTCCTGAGTCGCGCCAGTTACAAACGTGTTGCCGCAGGCGCAGATGACCTTCGCCTTCGGAAAATATTTTGGATGGATCTCTGTTTTCATGATGTTGTTCATTATATGCGATAAAAACTAGTTCGTCAAATTAATAGCAAAGGGATCTCTTGTGGAGATCCCTTTTGATTGATGGTGGCCCTCATTGGGTCACAGATCGTGGAAGAAGCTGACGATCTTGTCGTGCGCCGCTTGTTGCTGCGGGTTTTGGGGGAATGCGATGTTGATCATAATCCCGATCGCCACGAAAATGGCAAGTGCCAGGATGATTATTACTGACCAGGCGGTGGCCGAGAGCCCTTCGTCGCTCTCGCTGCGCGTCTTCGCGCAGTTCGTTGTTTGATTCATCATCATTACCTTTTCTCCCGACCTCGGTAAGGTCCTAAGGACATTCTAACATATAATCATATATCTTGTCAATAATCAGAAAATATAGGCGGATAGAGCTGAAATTCAGGCATTTGACAGTATCCCTGGGTTTGCTACAATAGACCTCGTTGTATCGAGCTGTCCCTTCACAATTGAATTGGTAAGAAAACCAAAAAGAGAGAGTTTTTTAGTTGTCCCAATTTATTCTTTTTGGCACCGTTAAGAAGTAATCAAATGGTGCAACAATAAATTATAGGATCAACGTCCAAAGTTTTTGAGACTTTGGGCGATATCTTTTTATCAGAGGATTTGATCCTGGTCCAGAATGAACGCTGGCGGAGTGGATAAGGCATGCAAGTCGAGCGGAATATATTTTGAAGAAGTTGCGATTACATCAAGACGACGGATTTTTATATTTAGCGGCGAACGAGTTAGTAACACCCTGGTACGTACCTCGAAGACGGGGATAGCTCATCGAAAGGTGAGGTAATACCCGATATTGTCGAAAGACGAAAGTCGCAAGACGCTTTGAGATCGGCCTAGGTCCGATCAGCTAGTTGGTAAGGTAACGGCTTACCAAGGCTATGACCGGTAGGGGAGGTGAGAGCCTGACCCCCAACGACGAGACTGAGACACGGCTCGTACTCCTACGGGAGGCAGCAGTCAAGAACATTCGACAATGGGCGAAAGCCTGATCGAGCGACACCGCGTGCAGGATGAAGGCCTTCGGGTCGTAAACTGCGGTAGTATGGTAACAATGTAAATGAGTGCCATACGGAAAGAGGTGGGTAACTACGTGCCAGCACCAGCGGTAATACGTAGACCTCAAGCGTTATTCGGATTTATTGGGCGTAAAGCGCACGTAGGAGGTTTTGCGCGTCTTTTGTTAAAGCCCAGGGCCTAACCCTGGAAGTGCAGGAGATACGGCAGAACTAGAGGAGGTTAGAGGTGCATGGAACTCACGGTGTAGGGGTGAAATCCGTTGATATCGTGGGGAACACCAAAGGCGAAGGCAGTGCACTGGGACCTTCCTGACTCTGAGTTGCGAAAGCGTGGGGAGCAAAAAGGATTAGATACCCTTGTAGTCCACGCCCTAAACGATGCCTGTTTGCTGTTTCGAGTATCGACCCTCGGAGTGGCGTAGCTAACGCGTTAAACAGGCCGCCTGGGAAGTACGGCCGCAAGGCTAAAACTCAAAGGAATAGACGGGGACTCGCACAAGCGGTGGAACATGAGGTTTAATTCGTCAGTAAGCGAGGAACCTTACCAAGGTTAGAAATCTATAATGACAGCCGGCGGAAACGTTGGCCTTCTCACAAGGACATTATGGACAGGTGCTGCATGGTTGTCGTCAGCTCGTGCTTTGAAGTGTTCCCTTAAGTGGGGTAACGAGCGCAACCCCTATTACGCGTTACATGTGTCGCGTGAAACTGCCCCGCCCAAAGTTCACAAAAATAATTTTGCGAATTTCGGGCGGGGAGGAAGGAGGGGATGACGTCAAATCCGCATGGCCCTCTGATACCTTGGGCTACACTCGTGTTACAATGGTCGGGACAATGGGTTGCCAACGCGTAAGCGGGAGCTAATCCCATCAAACCCGGCCCCAGTTCGGATTGAGGGCTGAAACCTGCCCTCATGAAGCCGGAATCGCTAGTAATCGCAGATCAGCCACGCTGCGGTGAATACGTTCTCGAGTCCTGTACTCACTGCCCGTCAAGCCAAGGGAGCCGGTAATAGGTGAAATCTCGCTTCGGTGGGATGAACTTAAGATCGGTAACATGGGCTAAGTCGTAACAAGGCACGCGTAGCGGAAGCTGTGCGTGGATCAATTAAACTACTACAAAGGATTTTGTAGTGCTGTCGAACTTTCTTCTCTTTGGCCAGCGATCGATCGCCGGCGAAAGCGAGGGAGGTAATTGGGACAACTAAAAAGCTCTTTTCGCAAATTATGGTAGGATATACCTATGCCCACTGATTCCAAAAAGATCATGATCGTTGAGGATGACCATTTCCTCTCGTCATTGATGAAAGCGCGCCTCGAAAAGGAGGGCTTTGAAGTGGTGCAGGCGTTCGACGGCGAGGAAGCGATAGAGATGCTCCGCAAGGTCATCCCATCGCTCGTCATCCTCGACCTCATCATGCCGAAGGTCACCGGTTTCGAGGTCTTGCAGATGCTTTCCATCACGCCGCAGCTGGATAAGATCCCTGTCGTGATCGTAAGCAATCTCGCACAGGATTCGGACATCGAAAAGGCCCGGCAACTCGGCGCCCGGGAATACTTCATCAAGGTGAAAGTGTCCATTGACGACCTTGTTGGCAAAATAAAGACATTGGTGGTATAGTAGGTGGCATCGTTCGCAGTTTATATAAAACAATGATCAACGAAGACATTCTCAAAAAAATAAAGCCGGGCGCGAAAATAAAGGTGTACGAGGGCAAGACCCCGTTCGCCGGTTTGGTGATCGCACGCAAACACGGCTCCGAGCCGGGCGCCACGTTCACCGTGCGCACCATCCTCGCTGGCGTCGGCGTGGAGAAGGTCTACCCCATCTACTCGCCGTCCATCGTCAAGGTGGAAGTGGTGTCGTCGCCGAAAAAAGTGCATCGCTCAAAACTATATTTCGTCCGTGAAGTCTCCGCCGCGAAGATCAGGCAGAAGCTGGACGTCTCCATGTAAGAAAATAAAAATACCGCCCAAAGCGGTGTTTTTTATTTCCTAGTCGATATCTTGGGTTACGAGCTGGGGCGTGGAGGTTGTGATCACGATATTGAAGCGCAATTGTCCGACAAGCTGGCCGGTCGGCAGTGTGACGTTTACGCGCCATGCCCCCGCCCCCGGATTTTCTATCAATGAGAATGTGCGCCACCCCCCGCTCCCGCCGCCAGCGGTCGGAAGGACAACACGACTTTCCGTGATCCAGGCTTTTTTTGCCGCATCATACATCTGCCATTCGTGGATTACGTTGGCGCTAAAGGCGGTGGGTGAGAATATGGCAGTGTACGCATACAACGTTTCCCCGGGTTGGACATGAATGGTCGGGCTCCATTCAAAGAACGAGAACCATCCCTGATCTTCTGCCTGGACCGTGTAATTGCCGGGGGCGTTCACGGTAAGTGATTGATAGATAGCGGCATCCTTAAGTGAAATAGGCAACGGGGGAATGAGATTCTCGAAATAGAGCACATTCACAGCGATGAAGATGCCGGCGATAGCGAGGCTGCTTATCCATTTTGTCTTCCCCGAAAACCGCTCCCGCGAAAACTTTTTTAAAATGCCCACAAAAGCGCCGATCGCGGCCAGCGCCACCACCCCGCTCAGCAAGAATACCCAGTCGCTGATCTCATGAAAAAGGATCGGCAGAACATAGATCGCGAATGCGTAATAGGAGAGAAAGATAAGTGAAAGCTGGAACGCGAGCCGGGCATAATGCCGCTTGAAGCGCTCGTTCACAATGAACGCGATGGCGAGGAGCAGGAGGAACGGCCAACTGGAAACGATCGTGCCACTCCGGAAATAGAACACAAGGAATGTTGAGAAGATGCCGCCGAAGAAGAATTGCATCACGTTCACCAGCCAGAAGTGCACCTTCGCCGGATTTTCTTCAGCGCCCGGCTCGTTCTCGATGAGGTGGATCAGGAGCGCGCAGACGGTGACGATCGCAAGGTGCCCGACGACCCAGAAATTTTCCCAGAATTGGTCGACGCGGGTGAGGGTGATGGCGTCGAACACGAATCCGGCGATGAGCGAGAGGGATGAGAACGGGCCCTCAATGCGCGCGTAGAAATTTTGTGCCCGTGAGAGGATGGTTTTCTTTTGGAGAGGTTCCGACATCTTTATAAGGATAACCCACCGGCACCATTTGAAAAGCACGGAAGGATTATCTATAATAGGGGAGCATTAATTTGCGCGGGTGGCGAAATGGCAGACGCACTACCTTGAGGTGGTAGCGCCGAAAGGCGTGGAGGTTCGACTCCTCTCCCGCGCACACATATAATGAGCGTACTATGCAGGAATACGTGACCGATGCCATCGTGCTCAAGAAAGATACGCTGGGCGACCTGGACGGCCGCTACACGCTTTTTACGAAGCGCTTTGGGAAGATCGTCGCCAAGGCAAAGAGCTCGCGCAAGATCACGTCCAAGCTGGCGTCGCATCTTGAACCGGGGACGGCAGTCAAGGTTCGGTTTATTGAAACGAAAGGCACCCAACTCATTGATGCGCTCAAGGCTGGTCGGGTGCGACTTTCACTTGTTGAGCTCAACTTTTTAAGCCAGCTTGTGCCCGATGCGGAACCGGAACCGGGGCTTTGGGAACTTTTAGTGCACGGAGCATTCGCATGGGCGCCTGCGCTCGCCATATTGGGATGGGATCCTGAGGGCGCTGAGTGTGTGACATGCGGAGAGAAGCACCCGCGCTATTTTTATATCACCCATCAGGAGTTTTATTGCCGTACGCACGCTTCAAAAGTGCGCAGAGATGCGGTAATATTAATTGATGGCCTATAATCCGAACTCGATTTGGGGAAGCAAAGAGAAAAAAGAGGCGTCTCCGTCGGAGAATGCGACCCCGGCGAAAGAGCCGGCTCCGGTTTCCGCCCCTGCTTCTTTTGTGGCGCCGACGCCAACTCCGGTAAAACTCACAGAACCAGCTGCGGCCTCCGAGCCATCATCGCCGTCGTTCTTCCGTAGGCACGGACTGATATTTTTTACTATCGGGATATTCCTTCTGATCGGGCTTGTTGCCTATATTTACTATCTGTTACTTCCGCCGTCTGCGCCGAACGTCGTGGTTGCGTTCTCCGATCCGGGGACGGTAACCGTGGGTCAACCTTTTCCGCTTACCGTCACGGTCTCCAACGAATCGAAGAGTGTTTTGCAGAATGCGGATCTGAATATCTCCTTGCCGGCGGGGATCGTGCTCGTTGGCAATGACCCAAGCCACCCTCAAGCGGTCGTGACGGAATCCCTCGGCACGCTGAGTTCGCAGACCGTCAATCCGCCGCAGACGGTCACGCTGGTGGCCATCGCGAACCCGGGCACCGCGCAGACGATCGGTGCTCAGGTCACCTATGGTACCGCCTCGACCGGCGCCACGCAGTTTCAAAGCGTCGCGAGCACTTCGGTCACGATCGGAACACAATCGGCGCTCTCGCTTTCGTACAACGCACCTTCCGATGTCTTTAGCGGACAGGATTTTGATATCGTTGTGGACTACGTGAACAATACCACTGGCACGTTGGACGGTGTGCAGTTTGCGATGCAGTATCCGCCGGCGTATCACTTTGTAATGAGCAGCACGACCGCGCCCACCGGCGCGGCCGACAACATCTGGAACCTCGGCACGCTCGCTCCGGGCGCAACCGGCATGCTCGACATCAACGGCAACATTGTAGGGCCGGCGCAGGCGCAGTATCCGCTGACCGGCACGATCGGTGCCACCTTCTCCGGGCACAACTATCCCGCGTCCGTCGCGCCGGTAAATTTTGTCGTGACCCCGTCGCCGCTCTCGCTCTCTCTCTCATTGGATAATTCACAGACATACGTGGCGGGGCTTTCTGATAGTTTGAATTACACACTGACCTACACGAACAATTCCAAGGTCACTTTTCAAAGCGTGAATATCTCCGCCGGACTTGTCGGATCGATGTATAATTTTTCATCACTCAAAACAAGCGGCTCGTTCAATTCACAGTCGGACACCATCACGTGGTACGCCGCCAATACGCCGGCGCTTGCCTCGCTCGCGCCTGGGCAATCCGGAACACTGAGTTTCACCATAACCACGAAGCCTACATTCCCGATCGATCTGCCGAGCGATAAGAATTATTCCTTGAGCGTCACCGCAAAGGCGACGTCACCGACCGTGCCGCCGAACACCGCCGGTACGAACACCACTTCCATCACGGCGCTCACGGACAAAGTGGGTGGTAAGATCTCACTCGTCTCCGACGGATTTTATAAAGAGGCGAGTACGACGATAGTGAACACCGGCCCCTATCCGCCCGTAGTGAACCAGCCCACCACCTATACCATTCATTGGAGCATCGTAAACTATTCAACCGACATGCAAAATGTTACCGTATCTGCGTACTTGCAATCCGGCAGCACGTTCACCGGCATGGCGACGAGTACCGGCCTCACGTCCACCACGCTGCCCGTTTATAATGCCGGCACGGGAGAGGTGACCTGGACCATTCCGTACATTCCGGCCACCGCGGGGGTGATCAGTCCGCCGGTGCAGACGGTGTTTCAGGTCACAAACACGCCGGCGGTCAATCAGGTGAGTCAGGCGGTCACATTACTCGGGCCGGCCACCCTGACCGCGTCGGACGTATACACAAGCTCTACGGTGCAGGCGACGGCACCGGCGGTAACGACAAACCTTCTCGATGATCCGTATGCCGCGGGTCAGGCGGGCCAGGTAACACAACAATAATAAAACTATGGGAAAAGAAAAAACTGCCAACGAAACCGGACTCATGGAAAAGATCGTATCGCTCGCCAAGCGGCGTGGATTCGTTTTTCCCGGATCCGAGATCTACGGAGGATTGGCGAATTCGTATGAGTATGGTCCGGTCGGTGTTGAGCTCAAAAAGAACATCCAGGATGAATGGTGGCGCGTGTTCGTGCACGAACGGAGCGATATGGTGGGCTTGGACTCCTCTATTATTTTGCATCCGAAGACGTGGGAGGCGTCCGGGCACGTGGCAGGGCTCGTAGACGCGATGGTGGAGTGCAAACATTGCCACACGCGCACCCGTGCGGACCATTTAATAGAGGATCATTTTGAAGCGAAGGGTGAAAAGATCAGCGTGGAAGGAAAGACAGAAAAAGAGCTCGACGAGGTCATTCAGCAGGAAAAGATAAAATGCCCGACGTGCGGAAAGTTCGATTGGACGCCGGTGCGCAAGTTCAATTTATTGTTCGAGACGCACGTCGGCATCGTGCCCGAATCACAATCGAAGGTCTATCTTCGTGGCGAAACCGCGCAGGGCATTTTCATAAGCTTCAAGAATATTTTGGATTCCACGCGCGTGCGGTTGCCGTTCGGCGTCGGCCAGCTCGGCAAGAGTTTCCGCAACGAGATCACAAAGGGCAACTTTATCTTCCGCACGCTCGAATTCGAGCAGGCGGAGATCGAATACTTCTTCGATCCAGATGAGACCGATTGGAAAAAATTATATGAGCAGTGGAAGGGGGACATGTGGAATTTCGTCACCGGGAATCTTGGCATCAAAGCAGACGCGTTGCGTTGGCGCGAACACGGCGACGAAGAGCGCAGCTTTTATAGCAAGCGCACGGAAGATATGGAATACAAGTTCCCGTTTGGCTTCAAGGAGCTCTGGGGTTTGGCGTATCGCACCGATTACGATTTGAATCAGCACATGAAGTTCTCCGGCGTTGATCTCTCGTATACGGATCCGACATCCGGCAAGAAATTCGTGCCGCATGTGATCGAGCCGGCGGTGGGCGTGAATCGCCTGATGGCGATGGTAATGCTCGATGCATACACGGAAGACGGGGATCGCATCTATCTCAAGCTCAAGCCGCGCCTCGCGCCATATAAGGCCGCGGTGTTCCCGTTACTTGCTAATAAGCCGGCACTTGTTGAGCAGGCTCGTCAGATATACACCCATCTTCAGAAACGTTTCGCGGTGGCGTGGGACGATCGCGGCAACATCGGCAAGCGTTACTACGCGCAGGATGAGATCGGCACGCCATTTTGCATTACCGTGGATTTCGATACGCTTGGCGAAGGCGATGCTGAAAACAAAAATACGGTGACTGTGCGTGATCGTGATACGGGAGAACAGCAGCGGGTGAAGATAGACGACCTCGAAAATTTCCTTGCGGAAAAATTACAATAGCGATTAAAAAGTAATTAAAAAAACCGGATGCGCCTCCCCAAAGGGGAAACACATCCGTAGCATTGTCATTGCTGTCGCGACAGGTTGATATTCACCCCGAAAGCGAAGCTGTGAGCTCCGATGCCGACTGCTATCGGGAGGCGCCAAAACTTCCAATGTCGCTTTTTTGCCTCATAGCTAAAGGCCGTGAGTCCGCCGTCGATGCCGCCGACCATCGCATATGCGGGGATAGTCCCTGCGTTCATGAAAGGCCGCATGATGGGATTTACCTTGTAACCCAATGCCCTGTTTTCAAATGAACTTCGCACGTCGGCGAAGCTCGTGATCCCAAGGCCTGCGGTGAACGCCCAAAATTGCTTGTCGGCCACCTTGTGCTCGGGCCACCGGATGGTGTTAGTGAAGGTTTGGCAGCTCACGGAAATACCGGCTACCATGAGAACCGTCAGTAGAAACGTGGAAAGGAACCTCGCGCTCGTCATGCATCGCCTCGCCCAACAGATTAAACTCCTCTTGAAAGAGTAGAAAACAAAGAGGTCATCGTCAAGTGTTCAAAAGGCGTAAAACGGTATATAGTGGATACGCGGAAACAACCCAATTCCATGGCCAAATTTATCATCAAGGGCGGAAAGGCATTGTTTGGAGAGATCACGATCGCGGGAGCCAAGAACGCGGTGTCAAAGATGATGGTGACATCGCTTCTAACCGACGAGCCGTGCATTTTGGAAAATGTGCCGGACATCGGCGAGATAGACATCATCATAGAGCTCCTAAAGAGTATCGGCAGTGACATCGAACGGGCTGGACCGGTCTTGAAAATCGCGACGCCAAGCATAAAGAACAACCGTGTACTCACGCTTTCACGACGCAATCGCATACCGATCCTGGCGCTTGGGCCCCTGCTCGCCCGCACGGGCGAAGCGGAGGTGCCGATCCTCGGCGGCGACAAGCTCGGTCCACGCCCGGTGGATATCCATATTGAAGGGCTCTCAAAGCTCGGCGCACAGATAGAGATCACGAAGGACAGCTATCACGCGTGGGCAAAGGACGGGCTGCACGGCGCGGAGATCGAACTGCGCTTCCCGAGCGTCGGCGCAACGGAGAACATCATGCTTGCCGCGGTACTCGCAAAAGGGAAGACCGTCATCAAGAACGCCGCGCTCGAGCCGGAGATCATAGAGCTCATGAAAATGCTCCAAAAGATGGGCGCGATCGTGGAGCTTTGCCCACCGCGCACGATCACGATCGAGGGCGTCACGAAATTGCATGGCGTCACGCACCGCGCCCTCTCGGATCGGAACGAGGCCGTCTCCATGGCATGCCTCGCCATCGCCACGAACGGGCGTATTATGCTGAGGGGCGCCATTCAGGAACATCTCATCACATTCCTCAACGCCGTACGGCGCCTCGGTGGCGAATACGAAGTGACGGACGACGGCATCGCGTTCTGGAAAGCGCGCGGCGACGATGCTTTGTCGCCGCTCGAGATCCGCACTGACGTCCATCCCGGTTTCATGACGGACTGGCAACAACCGCTCGCGGTGTTACTCACACAAGCGAACGGCATTTCCACCATCCACGAAACGATCTACGAGGATCGCTTCGCGTTCGCACTAGACCTCAATGAGATGGGCGCAAAGATAAAAGTGACGACCGACTGCCCGCCGAACGATCCCTGCCGGCTCAGCGGCAAAAACCATTATCACTTCGCCACGATCGAAGGGCCAACGCCGCTCTCGAGCAAGAACCTTACTGTGCGCGACCTCCGCTCTGGCATGGTGGACATCCTCGCCGCGCTCGTCGCGACCGGTGTCTCCGAAGTGGATGGCGTGGAAGAGATCGACAGGGGATACGAACGGATCGATGAGCGGCTACGCCAACTGGGTGCGGACATCACGCGAGTATGACTATCTTCGGGTTTATTAAAAAATCATTAAATAGGATTTGACGATTTCCATCCGAGCAGTAGAATGAAATTATGCCCGTGGGGCGAAAGCCCCCTATCAGCATTAGAGTTGATGTCGGGCATACCAAAACTCCCCACGAATGGGGATTTTTGATTTTAAGGAACATCCATGACGCTATAGAAATGCTTTTTACCGTTTCCAACTTGCCGAACTATGACTTTTATTTTCACCCCACCTTTTTTCCGCTGTATCGCCCAATATTGAACTGGAAGATTTTTACTCTTATCAATCCGATATGAAACGACAGCAGCATGAGGATCTTGAAGGACTTTCGGCACCTCATGTAGAAGGGCGAATCGCTTCGTCTGCTCATTTTGATTCCGCAGCTTCGCTTTTCGAATGAGATGCTTGAATCCTACGTTATTGAAAACGACCCACCCATCGTCCATATGTGATGATCGAACGCTCATAAGTGATTTATAAAATTTTTCCGCACGGTGGAGGGAGGCCTCATATGACATTGAGCCATACTGCCATACCACACATTAAATATATCTAAAGCAGGATTTAAAAATTATTAAATACCCGCCGCCAGC
Organism: Minisyncoccota bacterium; assembly: GCA_036510525.1. Classification (GTDB taxonomy): domain Bacteria; phylum Patescibacteriota; class Minisyncoccia; order UBA6257; family 2-01-FULL-56-20; genus JAKAGE01. The sequence goes on along the minus strand of DATCDU010000014.1, from coordinate 7,550 downwards.
TCGGTGCAGACATCACGCGGGTACAATAAAGTTTGCCTCCTTGTATGTACTGGATAAAGATGTTAAAATATTTCTAGGCGGGAGGTAGGATATGGTGGATAATAGCGTGCTAATCCCGGGAGCGATATCTCTCCTGATGTTGGCTATTCTGGGATGCCTCGAAGGCGTTGAATCTAATGGGAGGATTGTTCTGGCTTACCTCGGGATACTTCTCCTTTTGTTTTGTTGGACACTCAACGAAATCTGCGCGGAGTACAAGGGGCCGAACAGGGTTGCGGGGCTAGGGATGTATATCCTTCTCTGTTTTATTGTTCTCATCATGGCAACAATCGCTGCGCATCCAGAAAGTATGGATAGCGGTTCCTGCGATGGTTGAGGGTCTTCGCAAAAAGGGTCGTTCCTCCGGGGACGACCCTTTTCTTTTAGATAAATTTCGCCTATAATCTCTCTTATGTTCGGCAAGAAAATCGGCATCGATTTGGGCACGGCTAACACCGTTGTTTTTGTGCCGGGAAAGGGGTTCATCATCAACGAGCCCACGATCGTGGCGCTCACGCAGCCCGATAATACGGTGCTCGCGGTAGGCGCAGAGGCGAAGGAGATGATCGGCCGCACCCCGGACGAGATCGTCGCGTACCGCCCATTGAAGGACGGCGTGATCGCGGATTACTATATTACGAAGGCGATGCTGACGTACTTCATCTCGAAGGCGTCGGGATGGTTCAACATCGTCAAGCCCGATGTCGTCATTTCCGTTCCCGCGGGCATCACGCAGACCGAGCGCCGTGCGGTGATGAACGCCGCGCGTGAAGCGGGCGCAGGCAACGCGTTCATCGTACGCGAACCGATCCTCGCCGCGCTTGGCGCCGGCATCCCGATCAACGCGCGCAGCGGAAACATGATCATCAATATCGGCGGCGGCACATCAGAGCAGGCTGTGATCGCGCTCGGGAACATCGTCTCCTGGAATTCGCTCCGCATCGCGGGCAACAAGTTCGACCAGGCGATCATGGATTATATAAAGAAGAAATACGCGCTCGCGATCGGCGAACAGACCGCGGAGCAGGTGAAGATCGAGATCGGATCGGCGATGCCCACGAAGGACAAGATGGAATATCAGGTGCGCGGTCGCGATTTGGTGACCGGCTTGCCGAAAGACGTCGTCATCAACTCCAACGAGATCGCGGAAGCACTCAATCCGCTGCTCATTGAGATCGCGTCTTCGGTACAGAACGTCTTCAATGTGACCCCGCCGGAGCTCGTGGCGGACATCATGGAGAAGGGGATTATTTTGAGCGGCGGCTCGGTGCAACTCCATCATCTTCCCGAATTCTTTGAGCGCTTTCTCGGCGTGCAGGCGTACGTTGCCGAAGATCCGCTCTTTTGCGTTGCAAAAGGCACCGGTCTTATTTTGAATCACCTGGACACGTACAAGAGGACGTTGCTGAACAAGCGATAAATGATCATCGGCCACGACGCCATCATTGACGACTTAAAAGATCTCAACGAACGCAGCGTGCTTGGGCATGGGTATATTTTTGTCGGGCCGGCGATGGTGGGAAAGCGGACGGTTGCTGGCGCGCTGGGGCATTATTTGGAGAAAGGCGTCTTTGAACCCAAGGACCTGTTGCAGGATACGAAGATCGTCGACGTCGCGTTCATGAAGGTGCTCGACGTCGACGCGAGTGGGGATTCGATCGGCATCGACGCGGCGCGCGAGGTGAAGACGTTCTTGTGGCAAAAGCCGAATACGAGCACGCGGCGCACGCTCATCATCGACAACGCGGAGCTCCTGACCACCGAAGCACAGAATGCATTGCTTAAGATCACGGAAGAGCCTCCGGCGTCGTCACTGCTTATTTTGATAACGTCGGACATCGAAAGTATTTTGCCGACGATCACTTCGCGTTTGCCAAAAATATATTTCGGCGCGGTCGCCACGGAGACGATCGAGAAGTGGTTAATGAGCGAAGACCATCTCACGAAAGCTAAAGCTACGACGCTCGCGCGCCGTGCGCTCGGAAAGCCGGGCATCGCCTGGCGGATGTTGCACGACGAGGTGTTCCAGAAGAATTTGGAGCTTGCGGAGGCGTTTCTGAAAACCAGCCCTGCCGGCCGCCGCGACTTCGTAAAAAAGCTCATTGAACCCGATGAATTCAGCTTACGGGTATTCCTCGATGCTGTTATAATGACTCTGGCGTGGGAAACGCCCTCAAAGGCAAAATCTGCGTTCTGGCACAAAACATTAAAATTATATGAAGGCGTGAATAACTTCAGTTTGAATCCTCGATTACAACTGGAAGCGTTGATGAAATGACCATCTCTGAACAAATAACAAAAGACCTTGAGGTCGCACTCGCCGGCGTGACGACAAAGTTAAAGCAGGATTTTGGACAGATCCGCGGCAATCGTCCGTCGCCGGATATGATCCAGGATATCAAACTCAGTCTTTATGACCAGCAGTTGAGTATCCGCGAACTCGGGTCGCTTACCATCCTTCCGCCGCGGACCATCCAGATCACGGTCTGGGATCCGGGCGCGATCAGCGCGATCATGAAAGCGATCGATGACGCACACCTGGGACTTTCCACTAACAACGATGGCAACACCATTCGCGCCACGCTTTCGCCGCTTGGCGACGAGCGCCGCGACGAGATGTCCAAGCTCGTCAAAAAGATTGCGGAGGCGACGCGCATCCAGATCCGCGCCCGGCGCGAGGATGCGATAAAGCGATTGAAGGATTCCGAGAACAAAAAGGAGATAACGCAGGACGATGCGTTCAAAGGAAAGGAAAAGATCCAGAAAGCCGTCGATAAAGCGAATGGGGAAGTGGAGGCGATGGTGAACGGGAAACTAGACGAACTCGGCGAATAACATGCTTATCATCATTCTCGTCATCATCGGGCTTTCGCTCCTCATCCTCGGCCACGAGGCAGGACATTTTTTCGTGGCGAAATTATTCGGCCTGAAAGTTGACGAGTTCGGCATCGGTTTTCCGCCGCGCATATTCGCGAAGAAATTCGGCGAGACGGAGTACAGTATCAACTGGCTGCCCTTCGGCGGATTTGTGCGGATCAGCGGCGAGCGTGGGGAGTTCGAAGGCATCAGCCCCGAGGAGGGTTCACCCGGCTCAGGAACGCCACCAGTGGCGCTGACCGACGAGGAAAAAGCGCGACTCTTCTATAACCAGCCGGCGTGGAAAAAAAGTTTGATCGTGCTTGCGGGAGTGTTCATGAACTTCGTCCTCGGATGGTTGTTCATATCCATTGTGTTTATGGTCGGTGTTCCACAGACCCTCGTGATCTCGTCGACCGAACCCGCCTCACCCGCGGCATCGGCGGGATTGCAGTCGGGCGATGTCGTCAAGGGGTATACCGACTCACAAAGTTTCATCAACTATGTTGACGCCCACGTTGGCCAACCGATTACCGTCACTATCATCAGGAACGATAAGGATATCAGCTACACGATCACGCCGCGGACGAATCCGCCGGCGGACCAGGGCGCGCTTGGCGTTGCGCTGGAAGAAGGCGGCGCCGCACGGGAGAATTTCTTCAGCGCATTATGGGATGGCCTGCAGGATGCAGCGATCATCTCATGGCTTACGCTCCAGGCATTCTACGAATTGCTCAAACAGATATTCGTCCACGCATCCATCCCCGCCGATGTCGTCGGCCCGGTCGGCATATTCGGCATCGCGGAAGAGACGGGCAAGATCGGTCTTGCGTATCTCTTACAGTTCCTCGGCATTATTTCCATCAACCTGATGATCGTCAACTGCATTCCCTTTCCGGCGCTCGACGGCGGCCGTTTCCTTATGGTGGTCTTCGAAAAGATAAAGGGATCGGCAATGCCGTATAAAGTGGAGGCGTGGATCAACGGCATTGGGTTCGCGCTGTTGCTCGCGCTCATGGTGGTGCTTACCGTGCGGGATATTCACGGACTGCTATAATAATAAAACGATCATGAAGATCTCATTGGCAACAACTCCGGCAAAGAAAGATGGCCTCGTTTTCTTTCTGTTTGATAAGGAGGACATAACAAAAAAATTGCTCTTTGGTTTTTTGGATAAAGAGGAGAAGGCGTACGTTCAAAAAATAAGATCTGCCCTTGGATCAAAAGCCCAGGAAGTGAAGGTGGCCATCCTTCCGGGATCGATGCGAAGAGCGATCTTTGTTGGCATGGGAGGCCAGCGCGAATTCAATCCACGCAAGGCCGGGATCGCCATGAGGATGGTGATGCAGACGGCACGGCAAGAAAAAATAGCATCCCTGGCTTTTTCCGCTTTGCCCGTGCCGGGCGCACGTGATACGCGCGACATGTATGAGATCCTTGCGACGAATGCGGTGATGGGAAATTTTGAGTTCATAACATATAAAACGCCACCACCGGAAGGGTTTTTCTTTGTGAAGACGCTGACCTTCGTTGCTTCAAAACTCGATGCTAATATTCGTGAGGGCTTGCGCCGCGGAGCGATCATTGGTGAGGAAACAAATGCATGCCGCGCGCTATCGAATACACCCGGTGAAGATATGACGCCTGCCATCCTCGCGGCGCATGCCGTGAAGGTTGCCCGTATAAACAAGATCAAAGCCACCGTGTTGGATGTGAAAAAGATGATAGCGCTCAAGATGGGGGCGGTGTTGGCCGTGGGTAGCGGCTCTGACGCACCCCCACGTTTCATCGTCCTTGAATATATGAAGGGGCCAAAGAAAGAGAAGACGGTCGTGTTGGTGGGCAAAGGCGTTACATTCGATACCGGCGGCCTCAATCTGAAGCCGAGCGAGCATATTTATGAGATGCATATGGACATGTCCGGAGGCGCGGCCGTGATCCATACGATCGCCGCAGCGGCACGGCTCAAATTAAAGAAGAACATCGTGGCGCTCGTTCCGGCCGTGGAAAACATGCCTTCGGGATCAAGCTACCGGCCGGGCGATCTTATCCGCACGATGAGCGGAAAGACGATCGAGGTCCTGAACACCGATGCGGAGGGGCGGGTGATCCTGGCGGATGCGCTTCAGTATGCAAAAAAATATGATCCGTCGCTCGTGATCGACGTTGCTACACTGACCGGCGCCGCCGTTTCGGCACTCGGCCTCTTCTATTCAGGATTGTTCACCACCGATAAAAAATTGGAAACCGTATTCAGGACGATCGGCGAATCCGTGGATGACCGCGTGTGGCCGTTGCCACTTTCAGAAGATTATGAAGACGGCATCAAGGGTACCTTCGGGGATTGGGCAAATACTGGCAGGAAGGGAGAAGGAGGCGATGCCAGCAATGGAGCGGCGTTCCTTTCGCAGTTCATCAAAGGCTATCGATGGGTCCATTTTGACATTGCACCGCGGATGGTCAGCATAAAACAAGATTTTCTTGCGCAGGGCGCGGTCGGCACGCCGGTGCGATTGCTGATTCGTTTCCTGTCAGAAGATCATTAAATTTTGATTAAAAAGTTTTTGACTGTTTCAAAGTGATGACTATGATAGAGGGTATGAGAACAAAAATACCCAAAGTACCAAAAGGATTGATGAGTCCGGAAGGAGAGCGATATATCGGAACACTTCTTGAAAATATTCAAGGGAAGTTCGATTTGATCATGGAACATCTCGATTTTTCAGATAAACGTACGGGTAAGCTTGAAAAGCGGGTTGACCAAACGGAGACGCGTTTGGATAACATAGAACTCCAATTGTTGGACGGGGAATAAAATTCCCTGGAGGCGGTATAATAGAGCTATGATCCAGCGGGGCATAGCTTCTTTCGGGCTTGACTACGGCAAGTGTCCGCCCTGGCTTTTTGAACGGATGGTGAAGCTCGGCCGGGAGATGATGTACGTGCTCGTGGCCGAATATGGCCCGGACGAATTCATCAAGCGCATCGCGGATCCTGCGTGGTTCCAATCGCTCGGCACGGTGCTCGCATTCGATTGGAACGCGAGCGGACTCACGACTATTTTGACGGCGGCGCTGAAGGAAGCGATCCGTGGACACGAAGCGGACTTTGGCATCGTAATCGCGGGCGGAAAAGGAAAGACGTCGCGCAAGACGCCCGATGAGATCCAGATGTGGGGTGAGCGCCTGGCGTTACCCGCCAAGCAGACCCAGAATCTTGTCTATAACTCCAAGATGAGCGCGAAGGTGGACTCCGTGCTCGTGCAGGACGGATTCCAACTCTATCATCACGCGTTCTTCTTCTCGCGCGGCGGCGCATGGGCGGTCGTCCAGCAGGGAATGAACGCGGAGAAGCAATCAGCGCGACGCTATCATTGGCATTCCAAAGACGTGAACGATCTTGTGTCCGATCCGCACTCTGGTATCTCTTCACCGGTGACGCTCAAAACAGTGCTCGATTTGAGCGCCGCGAAGAGCGATAAGACGCGCGAGATCTCCACCGAACTTACACACGCGGGCTATGCGACGCTCATGAAGGACATCACGCTCCTGCGGAAATATTCCTCGCGGCTTTCGCAGATGGCAAAGATACAGATCGCCGCCGACGGCCGCGCAGGTCAGCAGCTCACCCTGCTCAATCTGGAAAGCGTGGAGTTCAAATATCATCCCGTTGTGCACGAGGACTTTACCAAGAGCAAATATTTGGAAAAGATCCTGGCAAAAGTGACCGACGAAAAGCCGGAGAGCTATGAGAAATTACTTGCTACCGAAGGCGTCGGTGCAAAGACCGTCCGGGCGCTCGCGCTCGTGGGCGAGATCATCTATGGCGCATCGCCGTCATACGAGGATCCGGCGCGCTACAGCTTTGCCCATGGCGGCAAGGACGCCACGCCGTACCCCGTCGATCGCAAGACCTACGATGAGACGATCGCGATGCTCGGCCGCGCGGTGCGCAAAACGCGGCTCCCGCTCGCGGATAAGCAGAAGGCGCTCGACCGCCTGAGCGGCGCCCACGAAACGGGGCAGTCTATGTTATAATTTCTTATATGGACACATTGATCCATGCGGACATCTTCTTTTTTGTGACGACGATCGTGGTCGTTATTGTGGGGATCGCGCTTACGATCGCGCTTATCTATTTGGCGAAAGTATTGAGCGATGTCAAAGAGATCACGAAGCAGGTAAAGGAAGAAACAGTATTGTTCCGCCAGGACATCGGCGAACTGCGGGGTGATATAAAGAAGGAAGGGTTCCGTGTTGAGCGATTCATGATGTTCGTCAGGAATCTTTTTAAGAAAACTACGGCAAGGTCGAAGAAATAATAAATTTTTAATGATGTACTAACTACTATGGCCACAAAGAAGAAAAAGAGCAGTGCAAGAGCATGGGAGATCGGTGGTGCGGTGACTGCGGCAGCGATCGCGGCAGCAGCCGGGGCTTATCTGCTCTCTGATAAAAAGACCAAAGCAAAGGCGAAAAAGTGGGTAATGGATGCGCGCAAAGAAGTAGTGAAACATGCGAAGGCCGCCAAGAAGCTGAGTGAGAAAGAGTACGCTAACATGGTCGACCAGGCGATCAAGCGCTACGGCTCGATGAATAAGATGACGTCAGCCGATATCATTGCGGCCGGGCATGAGTTAAAGGGTCAATGGAACA
>DATCDU010000013.1:0-3664 GCA_036510525.1 Minisyncoccota bacterium | reverse complement strand
TGGATTTGGCGGCCGCGTTCATAAAAGAGCGCGTTCGCAATAACGGCCTCGTATTGCTCGTCGGAACCGAACCGGCGGCAGAAGTGAGCCTCACCGCCCTCGCAAAGAAACTCAGCCTTCCGTACGTCACGACCCGCTGGGTCGGCGGCGCGATCACAAATTTCAAGATCATCTCAAAACGCGTTGAGCATCTGAAGCAGCTCCGCGCGGACCTCGCCTCCGGCGCGCTCGTCAGCAAGTATACAAAGAAAGAGCGCTTGGAAATGGAGCGCGAGATGAAGCGCTTGGAGGAACTTATGGGCGGACTCGAATTGATGACGAAAGAGCCGGACGTCGTGGTCATCATCGATCCGATCCTGCATCATACGGCGCTCGCAGAAGCGAACACAAAGAAGATCCCGGTGGTCGCGCTTGCAAATGTGGACGCGGACCCGGACAAGATCGCGTACGTCGTTCCGGGTAATGATAAGGCAAAGAAGAGCATTGATTGGTTCTTGGAGCGGGTTGGGAAGGCGTATGAAGAGGGAGTGAAGATGCGCGCAGCGGTGGCACCCGCCGCAGATGCGGCAGCGGCGCCGGCACCGAAGACAGAAAAATAAATTGCGGGTTAGAAAAAAATTGTAGTATAATTGAAAACTATGACAACCAAAACAGTGGTTACGGCAGAGGCGGTTCAAAAATTACGGGAGATCACGAGCGCGGGCGTGATGGATTGCCGCAAGGCATTGATCGAAGCGGACGGCGACGTTGACGCGGCGGTCAAGATCATTCGCGAAAAAGGCTTGGCGAAGGTAGAAAAACGCGCGGATCGCGCGACTGGCGCGGGACTCGTGGAATCGTACGTCCACAATGATCGCATCGGCGTATTACTTCACCTGAGTGCGGAGACGGATTTTGTGGTCCGTTCGGAGCCCTTCAAGAAGCTTGCGCATGACCTTGCGATGCACATCGCGGCAGCGGCTCCGAAGGACACGGAGGAATTGCTCGCACAGCCGTACGTCAAAGATGAATCACGGACAGTAAAAGATGTTGTCGGTGAAGTGATCGCGAAGGTGGGGGAGAACGTTACCGTCGGCGAGTTCTATCGCATAGAAGCGTAAGGCGCCACATTATGGAATTTATCTTCACAATAATCCTGATGGCCTGCCTCGGCATCGTGTTGTACCTCACGGCGCAGGCATTGCCGCGGATCGAAGAGGTGCCGTCGGATGAAAAGGGATTTTTGGAACGCTGGGCGCATTCCGAAATGCCGGAAAAGATCGACGCGGTGTTCAACAACTTTTTGGCAAAATTTTTGCGCCGGACGAAAGTGCTTATCTTAAAGCTGGACAACATCCTCGCGAAACATCTCCAGAAGATCAAACCGGAAGAGGACCGGCGCCCGAGCATTGATTTTAAAGAGATTAGCGGGCAGAATAAGGAAGGTTCAGAAGAATAACACGCGTCGGTGGCAGAGCGGTCAAATGCTCGAGACTGTAAATCTCGCGCCCTATGGGCTACGCAGGTTCGAATCCTGCCCGGCGCACACGTGACATGTTTATATAAGTTTGTTACCTTCATGATGCGGTAGTCCCAAGGACAATCGCGAGGAGGAATTGTGGCTACAACGAAATCGCAAGTAGTACATGTGCTTTTGCAAGGTCGCGCTCTTTGCGGATTTCCGGGCACTCCGAATGATTGGCCCGAAGACCATGTTTGGACAAGGCCCGAAGACGAGGATCACATCACTTGTGAAAGCTGTAAACAACGGGCAGTGGAATTAAGGAATGACGCTCTCCGGATCGGGTGATCAAGCCCACAACCATCAAGGCGGCGATCAGTATTCATTTACTTAGATCGCCGCATTTTTATTATCAGACCATACTATTAAAAATAAAAACTGCCTCGATCAGTAAAAGATCCTGGCAGTCGGGAAATGGATCCGTAGCATAGCGGACCGTTTTATTGGTGATGCTCGCACGATCGATCGGACTCGTTGTGTTCTCCGCCAAGCGTCTCCGGGGATTTCGCAACAAGACGGAGGCTGCCGGGCTTTCCGTCGGTGCGGAACAGCCGCTTGAAGAGCCGAGCTTCGGACGGTATATCATGAGAGAGCACGCTCAGAAACTCCACGTCCGCGTGTGTAACTGGTGTCAGATCAAATACCTTGACACTACCGCTTTCGGTCATTGAGACGTTCATGTCGCGCATACCTCCTGATCGGTTTATACAACATCGTTTGGATATTGTCCAACCGGACGTACTCTTGAAACGAAAATACTAACCTGTTATAGTAATTCCCAATGAGGCGCCATCCAGGCCTATTTTTATCGCTTATCATCATCGCCGCGATCATCGCGGGCGTGTTCGTTTATCCGAAGGGAGTTGGGAAGACCGTTGAACCGTGGAAACTCGGCCTCGATCTCGTAGGAGGCAGCCATCTCGTCTATTCAATCGACCTCTCCAACGTTTCCTCGACCGACCAGAGTTCGGTGATTGCCGGATTGCGAGACGTCATAGAGAAACGCGTCAACTTGTTCGGCATCAGCCAGCCTGACATCTACACTTCGCAAAGCGGCAACCAGGCCCAGCTCTTTGTTGACCTCGCGGGAATCACGAACATCAGTGATGCCATAAACGAGATCGGCCAGACGCCGCTCTTGCAGTTTGAGACGGTCGTGACGAACGGTTCGAACACAGCATCAAGCACGGCGTCAAGTTCACCGTTGAACGCGTTGGATACGGCTTCCACCACGCAATATATTCCGACGAACCTGACCGGCCAGTACATCACGGGTGCGACATTAACGTTCGATCAGACGACGAACGCGCCGACGGTTTCCATCTCGTTCAATAGCACTGGCGCGACGCTGTTCGAAGAGATCACGGCGGCGAACGTAGGCAAGCCACTCGCGATCTTCCTCGATGGCCAACTCATTGAGGCGCCAACCGTCCAGCAGGCGATCTCCGGCGGACAGGCCGTCATCAGCGGGGGATTCACCGTTGCGACCGCTCAACAACTTGTGGAACGCTTCAACGCGGGCGCACTGCCCGCGCCGATCACGCTCGAGAGCCAGCAGACGATCAGCCCCTCGCTCGGTTCCGATTCGCTAAAGAAATTGATCGTCGCCGGCATCATCGGCACCCTGCTCGTGATGCTCTTTATGATCTTCTATTACCGGCTGCTCGGCGTCTTCGCCGCGCTCGCGCTCATTATCTACATCGCCCTCACGCTCGGCGTCTTCAAGCTGATCTCCGTCACGTTGAGCCTCGCCGGCCTCGCGGGATTCGTCCTTACGATCGGCACCGCCGTGGACGCGAACGTCCTCATATTTGAGCGCATCAAAGAGGAGCTCAAGCGGGGATTGCCCAAGTCTTCGGCGATCGAAGAAGGATTCCGCCGCGCGTGGCCGTCCATCCGCGACTCGAATACTTCGACGATCATCACGTCCATCATTCTATATTTCTTTACCTCAAGCTTCGTGCAGGGTTTCGCGCTCACGCTCGGCATCGGAACGCTCGTCAGTTTGTTCAGCGCCATCACGACGACTCGGCTTTTCCTGCGCTTCTTCCTGAAAGACGATAAAGTAAAATAATCATCATGCTCAACATCGTAGGACATAAAAAGATCTGGTTCACGATATCCATCATTTTGGTGGGTATCGCCATCGTCTCCGTAGCGCTA
>DATCDU010000012.1:0-2972 GCA_036510525.1 Minisyncoccota bacterium | reverse complement strand
CGTAGGTAACGTCCTGCGCCACATACAATTCCGACTTGTCGCTGTTAATGTCCGCGTTTGCGATCGCAAGATAATCACCGTTGAAATTTTCCGGTAATTGGTAAACATCGCCCGCGGCGCCGTTCGCCTTGGCAAAGGTCTCGAACGTAGGGTTGGTAAAGTAGAACATCACATCTTTGTTTGTGATCCAGTTGAGCGCCAGACCGAGAATCTGTTGCTTTTGCGTGTCCGTTGAGGAGGCAAGCTGCTGGAAAACGGCGGGATATAACTGCGCGATGATCGCCTTCGGATACGTGGCATTGCCGCCGGCGGACGGTGTTTTACCTTGGGCCTGCCCCGCCTGCACGATCTTTTGGATCTGCGTCACCAAGTTATCCGAGGTGAAGGTCGTCGAGGCAACATCGATCGGACCTGTCACCGAGAGCAGATCTTCCATCACCTGCGGCGTTACCGCGACGACGCCGTCGAACGCGGTGGATGCCGTGCCGGAGGAACTGTTATCATAGAGTCCCGACTGTTGGAACATGTTGATCGTCTCCGACGCGGACGTCGGGAAATCAAAGAACCAATTCGCGTCAGCGGGACGGAATGCGGTCTCTTCCAGCTGGAGCGGCGCGGGCGGCACGATCTTTGGCGTGAACGCCGCATCCACGTCGGCGATGTCATGAAATGCAATGTCCGTGACCTTCCCGCCGCTTATCGAGACGTCCGCGTAGCTTCCCAAAAATCCCCCGCCTGGACGCATCTCTGACGGATTCTGAAACAGCACTAATATATGATGTGTCGTGGAGGCGTCCGAAAGCCACGGTACGAATGCGTTCAAAAAAGTTTCCGCACCCTCCACCTGGGTCTTCAACACAAGATAGCTACTGCCACCCGCGAGCGACGTGCCACTAAAATACGACGCCGCCCCGGAAAGCGCGTTCGTGTCGGCGTCGAGCGCGGCAAGCGTGTTCTGCGTGCTCGCAAGATCGACGGCGAGCGTACTGCTCCCGCTCTCTGAAATAAAGCTGAACATTTCGTTCTCAACATTCGCCATATTATCGGAAAGCGTCGCGAGTTGGCTCGTCAGATCGGTAAAAGAATGGATCGTACTGCCACTGCCGCCAAAGAGCGACACAAGTGAGTCCCATATTCCCGACGCCGAAGGAGAATTATTGAGAGAAGAGAATTCTTGTGCAGCGGATCGTGGCTGGAAGTTCTGGAGATCCTGCACGCCGTTCTGCAATGTCCCGAGTTGCGACGAGATCGTCGCCGACACATCGCGCTTGATGATATAGTACGACGCCACAAAGCCAGCGATGAATAGCACGACGAGCCCCGCGATGCCCCACTTGATGCCGCGCGGGAGCGGTTGCTTGCCGTCTTCGCCGCGGAACCGCCAATAGTTGCGATTCGTCACGGGAATGTCGCGTAATTGCTCGCCATTTTCTTTTACCTCGCGCTGGGTGATCTTCACGAGCTCGTCCGCACGGATGTCCTCCGCGGCGTGATCGGAATGCAATTTCTTCTCGGGTTCGGCCATAAGGATATTTTAACACGGCTTTGGGCATAATTTTGTATAATGAAACACATGTTCCAAAAACTCACTTCCTGGTGGGCGGCGATGGCGCTCGTGCTCATCTGCATCACTTCGTTCGGCCTGATGCTCTACGCGTCCCACAGCGATTCCGCGATCGATGATGAGCTCGCACACATTCCCGCCGGCTACGGCTATGTAAGCCAGCTCAGCTACGACCTGAATCCCGAGCATCCCCCGCTCGTGAAAGCGCTCGCGATGCTGCCGGTGATGATGTTCGTCAACCCGACGTTCCCGACGAACATTCCGGCGTGGACCACGGAAGTGAACGGCGAATGGGATATGGGCACGGCGTTCCTCTATAATTCCGGCAACAACGCGAACGAGATCATCCAAGTCGGGCGCGTGATGCCGATCCTGATCACTATTCTCTCGATCATCCTTGTCTATTTCCTGGCGCGGCGGATGCTGGGAAATCTGTGGGCGCTTCTGCCGACGTTCCTCTTTGCGCTCGATCCCACGGTGCTCGCGCAGGGGCATTATGTGACGACCGATCTCGGCGCCGCATTCGGCGTTCTCGTCGCCACATTTTTCTTCTTAAAATATATCGACGACCCCACCACAAAACATTTGTGGTACGCAGGCCTCGCGTTCGGCGTCGCACAGCTCACAAAGTTTTCCACACCTTTGCTCGTCCCGCTCTTTATCTTTCTCTTCATCGTGCTCTGGCTGCGCGACCTCGCGACGCAATGGAGAGTGACTGATGCTTCGCACCGTGCGAAGATCTTCTTTAAAAAACTTTGGCGCTACGCGTGGAAATGTATTTTGATATTCGTGATCGGCTATGTCGTCATCGTCTATCCGGTCTACTTCCTGTTCACGAGCGGCTACCCCATCCAAAAACAGATTTCCGACACGACGACGACGCTCGCGTCGTTCGCCACCGGCCCGACGCCAGCCGGGCAGATGTGCACGGGCATGCGCTGTCTCGCCGACGCGGACATTTGGATGTCAAAGAACTATGTTACGCGCCCGGCTGCGGAGTACATGCTCGGTATCCTGATGGCGCTCCAGCGCGTAGATGGCGGCAACACGATCTACTTCCTGGGGACCGTGCGCGGCAGCGGCGGCTGGATGTATTTCCCCGTGCTCTTCCTTTTGAAGGAACCGATCCCGACACTCATCATCGTCTTCTTGGCACTCGCGCTCGCGCTATGGTGGACCATTAAAAGAACATTAAAAAATCGGCTGGCGCGCGGGCCGACGGTCGGGCAGAGGATACTTGATTACGTCACAAATCACTTCGGGGAATTCTCGCTCGCGTCATTCATCGTCCTCTATTGGGGCTATAGCATGCACAGTCCGCTCAACATCGGCATCCGGCACATCCTGCCGACGATCCCCCTCATCTTCATCCTTGCGGCCGTCGCGTGGAAGCAATGGATCATGCGCC
>DATCDU010000011.1:0-73596 GCA_036510525.1 Minisyncoccota bacterium | reverse complement strand
ATCGCCAAGTTGATGAAGTTCTCCTTCGAGCGCATTGCGAAGTGGTATCTCTACATCGCCGTCTTTTCCGTCGTCGTAGTCATGAATTCCATATTCTTCCCCTTCATCGGCGGGAAGGATTTTTTCTTTAGGTTTGTTGTCGAACTTGCACTCGCGTGCATGGTGCTTTGGTGGGCGTTCGAGGCAAAGAAGGGCGACGCGACGAAACGCATCGCTGTACTCTTCAGGAAACCCCTGGTCATCGCCGTCACGGTGTTCGCCGCGATTTTCGAGATCGCATGCATCTTTGCCTATGATTTCCACGCGGCGTTCTGGTCAAACTACGAACGCGGCGAGGGCGGTTTCCAGATGCTTCACTACTATCTTTTCTTCCTGCTCCTCGTGCTTCTCTTCACGAATGAGAAGGAATGGAAAAACTTGTTCCGGTTCTCGCTCATCTCCGCGGTGCTTATGATCCTCTACGGTATCGCCGGGAATTATTCAGTGGGTGGATTTATCGGACCGTATGCGGGCGCGACCCCGCCGACGGGCTGGTGGAACGAGTTGATCCAGGGACGGTTCGAAGGATCGCTGGGCAATCCGGCGTACGTTGATCCGTATCTTATCTTTTCCATATTCTTCGCCGCCTACCTATGGCTCTCAAGTAAGCTGGAGGGCAAGCTTACCGCGTGGAAGTCGTGGGGGTACGGTGTCCTCATCGCCGCTTTCCTGTTCTTCTTCGTTCTCGGCCAGACGCGCGGCGCATTCCTTGGACTCGCGGCCAGCGTGTTCGTGTTGGTGCTCTATCTCATCTTTTCCAGTAAAGGCAATCTCCGTAAGTGGGGCGCCATCGCGCTTGGCGTTCTCGTCATCCTCGGCCTCGGGCTTTACGCGATAAGAAACAACCCGGAGATCCAGAAATACCCCGAAGCTAGATTGCTCCAGATCAACCTTACGGATGCAACGGCGCAGACCCGCTTCTGGGTATGGGGCGAGGCATGGCAGGGCTTTTTGGAGAAGCCGGTGCTCGGTTGGGGGCCGGAGAACTTCACGCCAGTGTTTGATAAGTTCTTCAACCCGAACTTCTATGTGCCGGGACAGAACAACGAAACGTGGTTCGACCGGGCGCACAGCGTGTTCTTCGATTACCTGACGGAAACCGGCATCCTTGGATTGCTCAGCTATCTTGCGATATTCTTCGTGTTCTACTGGGAGTTTTTCAAGAACCCGCACAAGAATGCGACCTCCCAATTACAGAGAGGGCTGGTGGTGGCACTCCCCATCGCGTACCTGGTGCAAGGCGTTGCGATATTCGACGTTTTCCCGATGTACATATGCCTGTTCAGTTTCCTCGCGTTCGCCGCGTATTATTTCTCGGTCCATAAAAAGGTAAAAGCGTAATCACCACATCCATGGAAGACCGGACATATCAAAGAGTAGCGGCAGTGATCATCGTAGCAGCTATTTTTGGCGTCGCCATCTATGGTTCGTATCTGCCGATGCGGAAGGCGCAGATCTTCATCGCCACGCTACAGGGGTTACAGACCCCAAGTGGTGAGGCGACGTCGCTGCAGGATCTTGAGAACAAACTTTCGGTGCCGCTTAACTATCCGTCGCCCATCGGACAGGAAGAGCTCGTGCGCAACATGGCAAACAGCGTGCTCTCGTTCGTCCAGCAGGGCGTCGACGCCTCCTCCACTGCGGCGCTCATCAGCTTCCTCAATAGCTACTACGATCCAATTCTCAATCAGGGCAAAGGCATGAGCTTTGGGCAGGACCTTTATCTCGAAGGCGCCATTAACGAAATCGCGTTCGCACAAACAGGTGACCCGACGTACCTTGCCGCCGCGCAGAAATGGTACCAGGAAGGCGTGACACTCGGCCCGAACCGCCCGCAAGCGTTGTATGGCCTCTTTGATGTGTATCGCGCGGAGGGCGACACCACCGACACGATCACGATCGGCACGACGATCCTCCGCAACTGGCCGACCGACACGAACGTCCAGCAGGCAATGGCGGTGTTCAATGCCATGACTTCAAGCACGCCGACGTCGACGAAGCAGTAAATGAAGACGGCCCTTATCACCGGGGTCACGGGTCAGGACGGGAGCTATCTGGCCGAGTTTTTGTTGGCCAAGGGGTATGATGTCCACGGCATCATCCGCCGTGCGTCAACGTTCAACACCGGCCGCCTCGACGATATCTATAAAGATCCGCACATTGCGGAGTCTCGTTTCCATCTACACTTCGGCGACCTCGCCGATGCCAACACCATCCGCCGGCTTCTCTATAAAATTCATCCGGATGAGATCTATAATCTTGGCGCGCAGTCGCACGTCCGCGTTTCGTTCGATATCCCGGAATATACTGCGAACGTCACGGGGCTTGGCGTATTGCGCATGCTTGAAGCGATCAAGGATTACCAGGATGAGGGCGGGAAGAAGATAAAATTTTATCAGGCGTCGAGCTCCGAGATGTTCGGTTCCGCGCCGCCGCCGCAGAACGAGGCGACGCAGTTCCATCCGCGGAGCCCGTATGGCGTGGCGAAGGTGTTCGCATTCGATACGGTGCGCAACTATCGCGAGGCCTACGGCCTGTTTGCGGCGAACGGCATCCTGTTCAATCACGAGTCGGAGCGGCGCGGGGAGACGTTCGTCACCCGAAAGGTCACGCGCGGCGTCGCGCGGATACGCGCGGGACTCGACAAGAAGATATACCTCGGGAACCTCGCGGCGCGGCGCGACTGGGGTTACGCGCCGGAATATGTGGAGGCGATGTGGCTGATGCTCCAGCATCCGACGCCGGATGATTTTGTGATCGGCACGGGAGAGTCGCATTCGGTGGAGGATTTTGTAAAAACCGCGTTCGCCGTGGCCGGGATCGATGATTGGAAGGGGCATGTGGAGATCGACCCCCGCTATTATCGTCCGAGCGAGGTGGATGACCTGATCGCGGATACGCGCAAGGCAAAGGAAGAATTGGGGTGGGAGCCGAAAATAAACTTCGATGGGTTGGTAAAAAGAATGGTGAAGTATGATCTCGAAAACCATGGAGTTAAAGGATAAGAATATTTTAGTGACCGGCGGCAATGGATTCCTTGGAACGAAGGTCGTCGACCGTCTCGTTTCGCACGGCGC
This sequence comes from Minisyncoccota bacterium, assembly GCA_036510525.1. GTDB lineage: Bacteria > Patescibacteriota > Minisyncoccia > UBA6257 > 2-01-FULL-56-20 > JAKAGE01. Next base: position 70,480 of record DATCDU010000011.1, on the reverse strand, counting down.
ATCGCGTGCGGAGATATTCGCCCCACGCTCATCCGAATGTGATTTCAGAAAATGGGATGATTGCGTGAAAGCCGTCGCGGGACGGGACGTGGTGGTTCACCTTGCCGCCGTCGTGGGTGGCATCGGGGCGAACAAAGAGCATCCGGGAAAATTCTTTTACGAAAATTTGATGATGGGCGTCCAGATGATGGAGGCGGGGCGCCTCGCAGGCGTCGAGAAGTTCGTCGCGTTGGGCACGATCTGCGCGTATCCCAAATTCACCCCGGTCCCTTTTAAAGAAGACGATCTGTGGAACGGGTATCCGGAGGAGACGAACGCTCCGTACGGCCTGGCGAAAAAAATGCTGCTCGTACAGGCTCAGGCATACCGCACCGAATACGGGTTTGACGCGATATATCTTTTGCCCGTGAATCTCTACGGCCCGGGCGATAATTTCGATCCGGCGTCCTCGCACGTCATCCCGGCGCTCATAAAGAAAGTATATGAGGCCAAACAGGCGGACACGCCATTCATCGAGGCGTGGGGCACCGGCAGTCCGACCCGGGAATTTTTATACGTTGATGATGCGGCGGAAGGAATCGTCCTCGCCACCGAAAAATATGAAAGCGCCGAGCCGGTCAATCTCGGTTCGGGGATGGAGATATCAATAAAGGAACTTACTGGGATGATTTGCCGGCTGATGGACTATCGCGGCGAAGTGCGATGGGACGCGACGAAGCCGGACGGCCAGCCGCGACGGCAACTCGATGTCACCCGCGCGGGAAAAGAGTTCGGCTTCAAAGCGAAGGTGGGTTTCGAGGACGGATTGAAGCAAACAATAGACTGGTATTCGAAAAATCAATGATCACTGTAATTCTGCGTGGTGGACTTGGTAACCAGATGTTTCAATACGCCACGGGCATCGGTATCGCGAAGCATAACCTCACGTCACTCGCGATCGATGCCGCCTATCTGAACGATGGATCTCCTCGCGGAAATTTCACGCGCCGGTCGTATAGCCTGGATATCTTTGCAGTGAAACCGAGGCTCACGGCGTTATCAAAAATTTCAGAAAAAGCTCCTGTTCCGGCACTCTGGCTGGGCATGGATTTCGCTGCGGCATTCGCTGGCGAATTATTCGGCAGGAAGTTTTTTAGCGAAAAGAAAGGTCATCTTTTTGATGAACAGGTTTTCAACGTCGGCAATACCGCTGTTATCTGGGGGTTTTGGCAGACCGAAAAATATTTTATCCAGGCAGAGGATGAAGTGCGTGCGGCGTTTCGTTTTCCCGCGCCCGGGAATGAGGCGATCGTCCGGGCGAAGGACGAGGTGTCCCGGGTAAATGCCGTGGCGTTGCACGTGCGCCGCGGGGATTATCTTCATCCCAAGTATTCGAAAGTATACGGTGGCACGGATACTTCGTACTACGATGCCGCGATCGCGCACATGGCCGCGCGGGTGAAGTCGCCGACGCTGTTCGTCTTTTCGGACGACATCGCGTGGTGCAAAGAACATATCAAAGCGCCGTTTCCGGTGGTATTCATGGCGGACGAAACAGCTGGCTCAAAGGCGAGCGGTCATCTTGAGCTTATGTCGCTTTGCAAACACAACATTATCGCCAACAGCTCGTTCTCGTGGTGGGGAGCCTGGCTGAACGAAAACCAGGGGAAGATCGTGGTCGCTCCCAAAAAATGGGAAGAGGGCCTCGCCGCCGATGCGATCGATACCATTCCGGCGGGATGGGTTACACTATAGACATATGTCTACCAAAAAAGAACACGCAAAACACCTCCTCGGAGCAACATCCCGGATCGTTCCCGCCGGAGCATGGGAAAAACTGGAATATACCGGAGCCTACTTTGCGGGTAAGGGCTCTGGAAGCAATTCGGTAAAGGAAGAGGTGGCCGCGTCATTTAGATATATGACCGGAGACAAGCTGATTCTGTTCGACCTCGGCGCGAACAAGGGCGATTGGACTTTGGAGGCTTTGCGTGTCGGGGGTGTCCGCGTAAAGAAGATCTATCAGTTCGAGCCTTCTGCGCACAACATACAGATCTTAAAAAAAGAATTCGGTGGCGATGATCGCGTGGAGCTTTTGCCGTATGCGGCGAGCGATAAGAGTGGCGCCGCGGAACTCTTTTCCGACGTTCCCGGATCCGGTATCGCATCGCTATACAAACGCAGGCTCGATCATTTTAATATTGAGTTCAAGGCTGGGGCTCCCATAGAAATGAAGACTGTGGACGATGTCATAGAAAAGAATGTCATAGAAAAGGTGGATTTTATGAAGATGGATATAGAGGGCCACGAACTCTCGGCATTGCATGGTGCGTCGTCAGCACTTAAGAATGGGACCATTCGCGCGCTATCCTTCGAGTTCGGCGGCGCGAACATCGATAGCCGCACCTACTTCCAAGATTTTTGGTATCTTCTTGTCCCGCTCGGGTATCGGTTGTTCCGGATACTTCCCGCGGGATCGGTCCTCCCGGTAAAAAATTATACGGAGATGTTGGAAAACTTTAGGACCACCAATTATATCGCCGTTTATAAGACGATATAGGTACCCGACGGATACTGGAAGAGGTGGGCGATCGAATTCATGGTCTTGGTGTCCACTATGGTTGATGGCAGGTTGTATGCCGCCGCGAGACTCCGAGCGCCGGAACCTAGGAAAATCCTGTTCTCTGCCGAATGGATCAAGTCGGCAAGTTCCTCGATCGAATGGTAATAGACCACTTCAAGGCCTAGCGTTTTCTTTACAAAAGAGATGAGATCATTTTCTTCTCTGCAGATCAGCATCAATTGGCCCTTCTGCGATCTTAAATAAGTGACCAGCGAGTCCCAAAATTCCTGTTTTTCATATCCTTGAACCCCTGCCGAAGCGAATGTAAAATCGCACACAGTTTTATTTTTTACCTCTGGGCGCTCTTTGGGAGCATAATACAGGTTGAACAGTTCTCCCTCCACGCCGAACAATCTCTGATTGATCTCGTTGTAGGTCTCGCCTCCATAATTGGAAGAGCCATAGCTCTTGCCTGGCTCGTCGGACACGTAGGTGTAGGGATTCTTGCCCCATACAAACTCGCGGATGTTGTTGCTTCTGAACTCCGAAGATTTGGAGATCCCCATTTTGACGCCATATTTTTCATAAACAAGTTTTGGAATGCTCGACCACGTCAAATGATCCCCCAAGCCACCATATTCGAAGCGGACGATGAAGGGCTTGCCACTCCTCAGTTCTTTTTGATATTTCTTTGAAAGATAATAAAACCCTCTTTCCGGGAAAAACCGCCATATAATTTCTCCGTTCCAGATCTTTTTCCAAAGTCGTTTTACGCGGTCGAGCATTATGTCATTTTAAGCGTGAGCGGGATAACAGGCAAGATTCCGAGTGTTTGCTTTGCGTTTGGTACGGTGTTAGAGTGATTGTCGTATAATTACACTATATAACTTTTGATCATGAAAGCAGCAGTCCTAGAAGAGATCAATGCCCCACTGACCATCACGGATGTCGAACTCGGTGAGCTGCTGTTCGGCCAAGTGCTGGTGAAGGTACTCACAAGCGGGATTTGTGGTGCGCAGTTGCAGGAGATCGCCGGCGATAAAAACAATACAAAATATATCCCTCATCTTTTGGGGCACGAAGGGTGCGGTATTGTGCAGGAGATCGGTGAAGGGGTGACAAAGGTAAAAAAGGGGGACAAAGTGGTCATGCATTGGCGTAAGGGTGATGGCATTGAATCTGATTTTCCAAGTTACGCGTTCAAGGGGAAGACGATGAAAAGCGGCAAGGTCACGACCTTCAGTGAGTATTCGATCGTATCGGAGAATCGTGTTACGCGAGTACCCGCAGACATACCGAACGACTTTTGTGCGCTTCTTGGGTGTGGACTCTCCACGGCGCTTTCAGCGGTTGCCAATGAGGCACAAGTAAAGCCAGGGGAAAGTGTGATGGTCGTTGGACTCGGTGGCCTGGGCGCGTGTTTTATGAGGGCGGCGCATTTCTATCGCGCGAACCCGCTCATCGGCGTGGACGTATTTGATAACAAGAAAGACATGGTCAAGGCACTTCATGGAGATCTGTTCATTAATGCTGCAACGGAGAACGTTGGAGAAGTGTTGCAGCGTGAACTTGGCATTAAAGATGTAGACGTGATCATTGAAACGTCGGGCAACGCCCGCAGTATTTCGAGTACCATACCGTTCGTCGGTAATGACGGGCGTTTCATCATGGTTGGTCATGTGAAGCAAGGGCAGAGCGTTGAGCTGACGATGGCGGATCACCTTTTTGGTGGCACCGAAGGCAAGACCATCAAGGCGACCCAAGGTGGAAGATTTTCGCCAAGCAGGGATATTCCCCGTTTTGTAAAAATGTTTCAGGCTGGCATGTTGGACATCGATAACCTCGTCACGCACAGGGTCCACCTCGACGACATCAACGGCGCGATAGACATGATGCGCGCCGGCAAAGCGAACCGTATCATGATCGATCTATGAAGGATCTGAAGGAAAAGATATTACGCATCGCCACGGCCGCGAACGAGGGACATATTCCCGCTGCGTATTCTATTTTAGATATACTCTGGGTCTTATACGATCGCGTGCTCGGCATCACGCCGGAGAATTTTTCCGATCCAGACAGGAACCGTTTCGTTTTGAGCAAGGGCCACGCCGCGATCGGCCTCTACGTCGTCCTTGCAGAAAAGGGATTCATCAAGCCGGAAGAATTCAAAAAATTTGGGAAGTTCGATAGCATCCTCGGTGGCCACCCAGACCGATTGGTGGTGCCGGGTGTGGAGGCTTCCACCGGTTCTCTGGGGCACGGATTTCCCATGGCGGTGGGCTTGGCGCTCGGGGCAAAGATAAAAAAGAAACCGAGCAAGGTGTATGTGATCATCGGCGACGGAGAATCGAATGAGGGGACGATCTGGGAATCGGCGATGCTCGGGGCGAACCACAAACTTGATAACTTATACTGCATCGTCGACCAAAACCATTCCGGTGATGTGGCGATGAACCCACAGGACATGAGGGCGAAGTTTGAATCGTTCGGATGGCACGCGGTGCGGATCGACGGACATGACCAGGAGGCGATCTACGAGGCGTTGACGATGAAGAGCACGGGGAAGCCGGTCGCGATTATCGCGGAGACCATCAAGGGGAAGGGGATTAAGATCATGGAAAATAGCGCCGAGTGGACCCACAAATATCCGACGCCGGAACAATTGGAACCGATGGTGGAAGAATTACGATAATCTCATGAGAAAGCAACTTGCGGTCACCATAGAAGAACTATTGAAGGTCGACGACAAGCTCGTCCTGGTGTACGGAGATGTCGGCACGTACGGCTTCCGTAACTCATTACGAGACTTTCCGGAACGCGTTATAAATGCCGGCATTCTGGAGCAATCCATGGTGAGCATGGCCGCCGGACTTTCGATGCAGGGATTCGTCCCGGTCGTACATACGATCGCCACTTTTTTGATTGAACGGTCGCTGGAGCAGATCAAGGATGATTTTGGGTACCAAAAACTGGGCGGGAATTTTGTGAGCATCGGTGCTTCCTATGATCTTGCGTCATGGGGATGCACCCACGAATGTCCGGGGGACGTTGGGATTTTAAAGAACGTTCCCGAGGTAGAGATCGTGGTGCCGGGAACGCCGGCGGAGTTCGATACGCTTTTCAGACAGTCCTATAGCAATGGCCACCCTACATATTTTCGGCTAAGCAACAAAAATAATACTGAAAGCCATGACGTTGCATTCGGTAGGGCAAATGTGATCAAGATGGGAAAACAGGCAACGGTAATCGCCGTCGGACCGATACTTGCTCGCGTGCAAGAGGCGTGCAAAGATATGGATGTCACTGTTATTTATTATACAACACTACAACCATTCGATCACGATACTTTGAAAAATAATCTCCAAGGAAACAAAGTGATTGTCTGTGAGCCTTACTATAGTGGCTCTTGTGCTGTTGATCTTTCAATTGCAACCGCTCCGCGGGCTATCGAAATAACTTATATCGGAGTCCCCAGAGAGTTCATCCATCATTACGGCACCGTAGATGAGATAGATGCTTTTTCCCATCTCACAGTCAAGGATATTGAAGCCAGGATAAAAGCTATTATTTCATAGCAATGAGAATCCTCGTCACCGGCGGCACTGGGTTCATCGGTTCGAACATTGCACTTGATCTTATCGCCCGCGGGCACGACGTGCTTATAACCGGCAACGATGCCGAGCAAAAGTTGCCGAGCTTTAAGGGGAAATATCTCCAGCCGGGTCTTTCGGGGATTGATTGGGAAGCGATCGGAGAGATCGATGCTGTGGTCCATGAAGCGGCGATCAATGATACGACGCTGCTTGACGAGCGTGAGATGATCCGCGCGAACACAGATGCTTCCATAGCGCTTTTTGAATATGCAGTGGCGCATGGATGCAAGCATATCGTCTACGCTTCTTCTACTGCTGTGTACGGCGCGACACCAGCTCCATACATTGAAGATAAGGGGCTTGAGCCGTTGAACCCGTACGGCGTTTCCAAATTGCTGCTCGATCAAAAAGCGATGGCGTTCGCGGCGCTGCATCCCGAAATAACGATCATCGGCCTTCGCTATTGTAATGTATATGGTCCGCGTGAATCACATAAAGGGGCGCGGGCGAGCATGATCTATCAATTGGCGCGGCAGATAACGAAAGGCAATCCGCGCATGTTCAAGACCGGCGAGCAGAAGCGCGATTATATTTATGTGAAAGATGTCGTGAAGGCAAATATACTGGCGCTCGACGCCGAAGAGAGCTGTGTGGTCAATTGCGGTTCCGGCACGGCCACGACCTTCAATGATGTGGTTGCTATTCTCAATAATGTCATGGGCCTGCACCGCGTGCCGGAATACATAGATAATCCATATGCGGATCGGTATCAGAATTTTACCCAATGCGATATGACGCTCGCGAAGGAAAAAATCGGATTCGTGCCACAGTATACTCCGGAGGCGGGGATAAAAGATTATTACGAAAGCGGATTTCTCATTGCTTGAGCCTATGGCGTCCTCTAATCACATCGTCCTCATATGCGCCGATCGCGACGGGACAATCAATCGCGATGAGGATTATTATCTCGGTTCGAATCCGCACTGGAAGGAACAAATCGAGTTTCTTCCCGGCGTCATTGAAGGCATTCGATCCCTGAACGCCATTTCAAATGCAAAGTTTGTGTTGGTGACGAACCAGTCGGGGGTTGCACTCGCAGGCCCCGACTTCGAACTGCTCACCGAAGCGGCAGCCCGAGAAGTCAACGAACTCATTATTTCCAAGTTGAAAGATGATGGATGCCGCGTTGATGGCTATCGATTTTGCCCTTTTGTGAGTTCTGATTACGCGAGAAAAGCCGCCTTGAAGGGACGCCAGGTTGATGCACGATACATCAATGACAATGCGCGATGCCTTAAGCCGAATATCGGCATGCTGGGGGACGCGGCGGAGATGTTTGGAGAGCGGCTATCTGAGGTCCGCCACAAATTCATGATTGGGGATCGCGTAACGGATGTTGAAACGGGGCTGCGTGCCGGATGTGTTTCCTTTTTTGTGCGATCGTCGAGAACAAACAAGAACAGAGAGGCGGAAAAGATCGTCGAGATACAAGATCAATTTCCCGACAAGGTGTTTGTTGTGAGCAATCTCTTGGAAGTGGCCGTACAGATCAAGAAAGCGGTAGACGCCTAGGGAAGTGATTTTATCTTCTTGATAATATTCGAGGTTGAGTGCCCTTTGATATAGGGGACGCGGAGAATTTTCCCGCCGTGCTTTTTTACGGCCGACAATTCCACTATTTGATCGATCGTTCGATCCGCGCCTTTTGCGTGAACATTCGGCCTGATCTTTTCGAGCCACGGGATGGGATCCGGCGTGCTGAAAATGAAAACATAATCGACCGCTTCAAGCGCCGCGATCACTTCCGCCCGCTCCACTTCCGGCACGATAGGCCGCGTCTTATCTTTGCGCGTCCGTACGGACCTGTCCGAGTTCACTCCGACGATCAAGATATCGCCGGCCGATTTTGCCATCTGTAAGTTGCGCACATGACCGATATGGAGGAGATCGAACGCACCATTCGTGGTCACGACGGTCTTCCCGGTCCGCTTCGCTCGCTTTGCGATAGCTGCGATCTCAGAAATACTTTTTATTTTCGTGCATGATTGCTTCATAGTGATTATGATATCTTACCTTTACAGCGTGGTCTATACTCTGTACATTATATGGTATGTCCGATCTGAGGTTTGCGATAGGTAAATTTAAGGGAGTGAAGGCCGTTGTCATGGGCGACATCATGTTGGACCGATGGACGTTTGGTGACGTCGATCGGATCTCGCCCGAGGCGCCCGTCCCGGTCGTCTTAAAAAAATCGGAAAAGATCACACTTGGCGGTGCGGCGAACGTTGCCAATAACCTCGCCGCGCTCGGCGCCAGTGTTTCGCTGGTGGGCGTGATGGGAGACGACGAGGCAGGAGACCTCATCACGGGGTTGCTCGAACAGAGCAACATTGATGCCAAGGCTATCCTTAGATTCTCGAATAGGCCCACGATCGAAAAGCAGCGCATCGTCTTCGGCGAAAATCATCAGCTTCTTCGACTGGATAGTGAACAGAGGGGAAATCTCACCCCCACGGAAGAAGAGCGCAGTTACGCATTGCTTCTGCCTCTGGTAAAAGAATGCGACGTCATTGTCCTTTCGGATTACGGCAAGGGTTTTTTTTCGGAACAGTTTGCACAAAAGATTATCGCCCTCGCAAAGACCGAAAAGAAGACGGTCCTCGCCGACTTAAAGCCAGCGCATAAAAAATATTTCTTTGGGGTGGATGTTATCACGCCGAATCTTAAAGAAGCGCGCGAGATGACGGGGCTCTCCGATCTTCTGGATGTCGGCCCCAAGCTTGTGCAGGAATTCGGCGCGCACGCGATTGTGACGCTCGGGGGCGAAGGCATGTCGCTCTTTCGCCGTGAGGATGCTTCGCACTATCATGCGCCCGGCAAAAAAATAAAAGTGTTCGACGTCTCCGGCGCGGGGGATACCTCCATCGCAGTTCTGGCGCTTGGTATGGCGGGGGGGCTTAATATCGACGATGCCGTGATGCTTGCAAATGAAGCCGGCTCGATCGTTGTACAGAAGCCCGGAACTGCCACGCTTTCGCGCGAGGAGCTTATGTCGGCGTTAAGGACGACAAACCACGTGGAGGGTATCAGTATGACCCCAAAGGTATGGGGTTATGAACGATGGGTGGAAAACAATGACCGATATTGTTGCAAAATATTGGGGGTGAACAAGGGGTACCAGTGCAGCTTGCATTATCATAAAAATAAGGACGAGACCTTCTTAGTGACCGAGGGGCAGATCCGTTTTGAACTGGGGGACGAAGTGATGCATCTGCGGCCGGGATCGTTCATCCGGGTTCCGCCAAATACGCCACATCGATTCGCCGGCATCGAGGATTCGCTCATTATGGAGTTCAGTACGCATCACGACGATGCTGATAGCTATCGCATAGAAGAGAGCAGGAAGATGGACGAGTAAAAACACACACCAATTATCATGGCAAAAAAGATATTGGTCACGGGCGTCGCCGGTTTCATCGGTAGCAATCTCGCCGATCGGCTGCTCGCGGCGGCCTATGACGTGATCGGCATCGACAATCTGGCATATGGGAAAAAAGAGCAGATTCCAGCGGGAGTCGATTTTAGAAAGCTCGACGTCCGTTCGAAAGATATCTATCCGGCGTTCGAAGGCGTGGAGGCGGTGTTCCACCTGGCGGCAAAGAACGATCTGATCGCGTGTCAGAACGATCCGGTGGAGACGATGGACATCAATGTGCATGGCACGGCGAACGTGTTTGAGGCGGCAAAGCGCGCGGGCGTCAAGAAAGTGATATTTGCATCATCATCCGCGTTGGAAGAAGGCGGGGCACGCCTCAAAGGATTTTATGCGATCAGCAAGATCGCGTGCGAGAAGATCGCCGAAGGATACCGCGCCGCGTGGGGGGTTGATTACGTACTCCCGCGCTATTTCAATGTTTATGGTCCGCGACAGGATTATCGCCGGCTGCCCAATCCTCCGGTGATGACCGCATTCATCCTGAAAGCATTCAAAGGAGAGCCTCCGGTGTTTTACGAGGGATACGAACGGGACGGCCGCGATTTCATTTACGTTGATGACCTGAGCGACTTTCACCTCATGTGCCTCACGAACGATGCGGTGAACAATAAAATATTCCGCCTCGGCACGGGAAAGAGCTCGAGCATAAAAGAGGTGTGGGAGACCATTGAAAAAGTGATGGGAGTTTCCATTGAACCGACCATCAAGCCGGGTCCGGAAGGCCATGTCCCTGTTATGACGAATGCTGATACAAAAGATGCGGAAGCGGTAGGATGGCATGCCAAGACCTCACTCGAGGATGGATTACGCACCCAGATCGCCTTCCTGAAAGCGGAGATGGAAAAGGGCAATATCAAGTAGACATTCCATTGGGGCGGGTATAGTATAAGAGCCATGATCATTACGCGAACTCCTTTCCGTATCACGCTCGGCGGCGGCGGAACCGACCTCCCTTCCTATTATTCAAAGCACGGCGGGTTCATTTTCTCCACAGGCATCAATAAATATATGTTCGTGGACGTGAACCGCCCTTCGGCGGATGATCTCATTCGGGTAAAGTATTCAAAATCGGAAACCGTTGAAAGCGTGAACGAGGTCCAGCATGAGATCGCCCGCGAGGTGCTCCGCTTTACCGGCATCGAGAAGAACATTGAGATCAGTTCCGTCGCGGACATTCCTGCGGGAACGGGACTGGGTTCATCCAGCTGCTATGCGGTGGGATTGCTCCATGCAGTGCACACACTCAAGCGTGATTACGTAAGTTTGGCAGAGATTGCAGAAGAGGATTTCAAGATCGAGGCGGAGATCCTCAAGCATACGATCGGAAAACAGGATCCTTATATGGCCGCCTTCGGCGGGCTCACCGTACTTGATATCGCAGAGGACGGGAAGGTGAAGGTTCGAAAGGCGGGCGTCTCCATGGAGGTCGCCGACGAGTTGAACCACAACCTCCTCGTGTTCTTTACCGGCGTCACGCGGAGCGCGGAGACGATCCTTGCGGAACAGACGAAGAGCGTTAAAGAAGAGGACAAGAGCGTGGTGGACAGCATGCATTACATCAAGGAGATCGGATACGAAATATTGGAGGCCGCCGAGGAGGGGAATATCGACGAGATCGGGAAGAAGTTCCACGCGCACTGGCAACACAAGAAGAAGATCTCCGCCAGGATGAGCAATCCGGAATTCGACAAGATTTACGACATCGCGCTCGCGAGCGGTGCCTTGGGCGGAAAGATATCCGGCGCGGGCGGCGGCGGGTTCTTCACGTTCTATGTTCCGGGCGACCAGCGGAAATTCAGGGAAGCGATGCTCAACCTCGGCCTCCGCGAAATGCGGTATCGTTTTGATTTTGAGGGCTCAAAGGTGTTGGTGGATTTCTGACCCCATGACCATCGCAGTCATTGGTCTCTGGCAATTGGGAGAGACGTATTCGGCAGGGCTCGCGGAACTCGGGCACGCCGTGATTGGGATCGATGAAGATGCGGCCGTGGTCAAGGGCCTCTCGGAGGGAATCCCTCCCCTCGGCGAGGCAGGACTCGAGGCATTGCTTGCGAAGAATATCAAAGAAGGAAGATTGCGCTACTCGACCGATATGGGCGAGATAAAAAAATGTGAGGTCGTTTGGTTTACCTTCGACACGCCGGTGGATGACCATGATGACGTACAGATGGCGATCATTTATGCGGCGCTTGATAAGGCGATCCCGCATCTCATGGAAGACGTTGTCTTTGTGATGACGAGCCAGGTGCCGGTGGGCACTTCCGAAAAGGTCATCGCAACCATTCATGCGAAGCGCCCGGAAATGAAGGTGCGTTACGTCTATACGCCGGAAAATCTGCGCCTCGGTGATGCGGTACGATGTTTCTTCGAGCCCGGAAGGATCGTGATCGGTACGAATGAGGTTGCCGCGCGTGAAACGGTGGAGAAGATATTTTCTCCTTTACACGCCGAGATCATCGCGATGTCCGTTCCCTCGGCGGAGATGGCGAAGCATGCGCTCAATGCATTCCTTGCCACATCACTGAGCTTTATTAATGACATTGCCGATGTGTGCGAAGCAAAGGGCGCCGATGTAGTGGACGTGGTCCGCGCGTTACGCTCCGATCCCCGCATCGGCAAGGGAGCATTCCTCGGCGCCGGCCTTGGATTTTCGGGTGGGACGCTCGGCAGGGATCTTCGCGCGCTCGGCGCGGCGGCGAAAGAGAGCCACATCTCCGTCCCGGTCATCACGAGCGCATGGGAAAAGAACGCCGGACGGGAAAAAGCGCTGGCGGAGCGGTTTACCCAACTTCTGGGCGGGGTGAATGGCAAGAAGATCGCGGTCTTCGGGGTGACGTATAAAGCGGGCACGACTACGCTGCGCCGCTCGCGCTCCATTGAGTTCGCCGCGCGGCTCTGCGCGAGCGGCGCAACGGTGGTTTTGCAAGATCCCCACGCGATCGCAAGCGAGGTTGCTGCGATGACCGAATTACCCTTCTTTACGGATCCCTACGAGGCCGCCGCCGGATGTGACGGCATCGTGGTGGCGACGCCATGGCCGGAATTCAAAGAGATCGATTTCTCGCACCTGGCGGCCGCCTGCCATCCGAAGGCGGTCATATTTGATACCAATAACTTCCTCTATAATGAATATGAGGAGAAGATCAAAGATGCGGGGTTGATATACCGAGGGGTTGGCAGACAATAATCATATGAAACTCCAAGATAAAATTGCGGTCATAACGGGGGGCAGCCGCGGGATCGGAAAGGCGATCGCGGCGGCGTTCCTGCGCGAGGGAGCGAGCGTGGTGCTTGCCGCACGGTCAAAAGAAGAGCTCGTCGCCGCAAAGGCGGAACTGGCGAGCGGCGGCGCGGTGGAAGTGTTCCCCGCGGACGTTTCCAAGAAGAGCGAAGTGGCCGCATTGATGAAGTTTGCCGAAGAGAAATTCGGCACGATTGATATCGTGGTGAACGCGGCAGGTATATACGGTGCGATCGGCACCGTCGCGGAAGTGGATGCGGAGGAATGGAAAAAAACATTCGACATCAATCTGTTCGGCGCCCTCAATGTGATCCAGCAGGCCATTCCCATCCTCGAACGATCATCGAATGGTGTTCGCCGAAAGAAGATCATCAACTTTTCCGGCGGCGGCGACGGGCCGTTGCCGCATTTTAGCGCATACAGCACATCAAAGGTGGCCATCGTTCGCCTTACCGAGACATTGGCAAAAGAGGTGGAAGGGAAAAATATCGACGTGAACGTCATTGCGCCCGGTCCGGTGAACACGAAAATTCTGGAGGATGCGCTCGCGGCCGGAGAAGTTTTGGTGGGCAAGGCGATGTACGAAAAACTTTTGAAGCAAAAGAAAGAGGGAGGCGTTCCCCCCGAGAAGGCGGCAGAGCTATGCGTATTTCTTGCCTCGGCCGATTCCGATGGCCTGAGCGGAAAATTGTTGAGCGCCGTGTGGGATAAATACGGCGAATGGACAAAGGAAGACATTACCCGATTAATGGAGAGCGATAAACTCACGCTTCGGCGGGTAAATCTATGAAGAAAATGAAAAAAAAGCAGCTACGCGTGGGGATCATCGGCGCAGGACTGATCGGCGCCAAACGTGCGAAGATCATCGCGACGAGACCTGGCACTCGGCTGGTCACCGTGGCCGATCCCGACCTCGACCGCGCCAAAGCCCTTGCCGATGCCTACGGCGTGGAAGCCATGGCTGATTGGAAAAAACTCGTGAGGCGGCCGGACATCGACGCGGTCGTCGTGGCGGTGCCGAACGCGTTCACCGCACCCATCGTTCTCGCCGCGCTCGCGCACAAGAAACACGTGCTCTCTGAGAAACCATTTGGCATTACCGCGGCCGAATCCAAGAAGATGCTCGCCGCCGCCCGCACATCGCGCCGGGTTGTGAAGGTAGGATTCAACCATCGGTTCCACGAAGGGCTCATGAAGGCGCACGAGATCATGGAAAAAGGTGGCATCGGAAAGGTGCTCTTCCTCCGTTCACGGTACGGGCATGGCGGCAGGAAAGGGATGGAAAAAGAATGGCGGTTCAACAAAAAAATCTCGGGCGGCGGCGAGCTCCTGGACCAGGGAGTGCACATCATCGATCTCGCGCGTTGGTTCGGCGGGGAATTCAAAGAGGTGTACGGTCTTACTCAAACGAAATATTGGAAAGCGAAGGTGGACGATAATGCCTTCGCATTAATGACGAATGACCACGTGACGGTTTCCTTCCACGTGAGCACTACCAATTGGAAGAATATTTTTTCATTCGAAGTATTTGGGGATAAAGGTTATCTGCAGATCGACGGAAAAAATGGCAGTTATGGCGAAGAGATGCTCACGTACGGGAAGACGAATTTGGGATTCGCGCCGACACTTACAGTGTTCAAGTTTGGCGGGAAGGACGACAGCTGGGATCGCGAATGGATGAATTTCGCGAACGCGATCGCCGGGAAAGAAAAAGTGAACGGCGGCCCGCTCGACGGCCTGCGCGCCAACCAGATCATCGAGGCGATCTACGCCGCATCAAAGGCCAAGAAAAGCGTCCGGCTCAAGCGTTGACGTTGCAGCCCACAAGTCGTAGAGTATCTGGGTATTTGTTTTTCATATGCCAAGGCCATTGGATGAATTGAATATCAAGATATACGCCGACGGCGCCGAAAAAGCGAGTATATTAGAGCTATACCACCAGCCGTTCATCAGTGGATTCACCACCAACCCGACGCTCATGCGCAAGGCCGGCGTGACCGATTACGCGGGGTTCGCAAAGGAGGTGCTGGCCGAGGTCAAAAACAAGCCGATATCGTTCGAGGTGTTCTCAGACGATTTTTCCGAGATGGAGCGTCAGGCGCACATCATCGATTCGTGGGGAGATAATGTATACGTGAAGATCCCGATCACGAACACGAAAGGAGCTCCATCGCTCGAACTGATCCAGAAGCTCGCGGCGAGCGGGGTAAAGTTGAACGTCACCGCCATCCTTACGATAGAACAGGTGAAGAGCGTTCTGCCGGCGTTGCGCAAGGATATCCCCGCGATCATATCGGTCTTCGCCGGGCGTGTCGCGGACACCGGAGTGGATCCGATCCCGCTGATGGAGCAGTCCGCAAAATTGCTCAAGCCGTTTCCCGCGTACGAACTGTTATGGGCGAGCACGCGTGAACTGTTCAATATTTACCAGGCGGAGTTCGCCGGCGCCAAGATCATCACGGTTCCCGCGGATATTCTGAAGAAAACGGTGCAGATCGGCATCGACCATCATGAGCTGTCCATCCAGACCGTGAAGATGTTCTACGAGGACGGGCAGAAAGTGGGGTATACTTTATACGAATCGTAAAACGAACCTCACATTAGGACTATTATGTATAAAGAACACGCGGATAAATATTTGAAGGAGGTGGCGGAGATCGCACAAAAATTGGATCGTGAGGACATCAATAAAATGATCAAGGTTCTCGCCCGGGTCCGCGACGAAAAAGGACGCCTCTTCATCATCGGCGTCGGCGGCGGTGCCGGCCATGCGAGCCATGCGGTGAATGACTTCCGGAAGCTTGCCGGTATGGAGGCATATACGCCGGTGGACAATGTCTCGGAGATCACGGCGCGCACGAACGACGACGGGTTTCATACCGTCTTTTCGAATTGGCTTATCGGAAGCAATCTCCGTCCGGAGGATTGCATTATGGTGTTCTCCGTCGGTGGCGGCAATGCGGAGAAGAACATCAGCGCCAACATCATTGAAGCATTGAAGTACGCAAAGCAGGTGGGTGCCAAGATCGTGGGCGTCGTCGGCCGCGACGGGGGACATACCGCGCAGGTGGCGGATGCGGTCGTCATTGTGCCCGTCGTAAATCCCGATAACGTGACCCCGCACACAGAAGCTTTCCAGGCGGTCGTGTGGCACCTGATCGTCTCGCACCCAAAGTTCCAAAAGCAGAAGGGAAAGTGGGAGAGCACGCAGGAAGCAAAATAAAAAATGGCCCGTCTCGCGTGATGCGAAACGGGCTTTTTGGTTCTGTCCTGCCTAGATCGTGTCCGGGTCGTGGCGTTCCCATCCGCTCCGTGGGAGAAGCGAGAAGAGCCGTTCCACAAGCGATGATTCGCCCGCGACAAAGCCGAGACGATTTTCCTTCCCGGCTTTGAACGCGCGCTCGTCATAACTATCGACCGGGATCAGGACGCCGTCCTTCAGGCGGAAGAATTGGAACACGCCGCCCGCCGTCGTAACGGCATGATACGCCGGTGCCCAATCCCAGGGTTTTTGAGGCGTTTGGATGATGGCATCCGCGCGGCCGAGCGCGACCGACATCAGACCATAGTGCCCCGACCCCTTCATGTCGACTGCCCGCACGCTTGCCGCGACCTTCGGCATGATCGTGAGAACGTTGGCATACAGCTCGGTGTCGACGCCGCGCAGGATCGTGCACTCTTTCAGGGGTTTCTCCACCATTGCTCCGACTGTTTTCACGTCGCCGCTCCCTTCCATGACGTGGACGGTGCCATCGAAACTGAAAAGAGTGGTTCCTCCGTTGGCTTGTGGAGTGGTGATCACGGTCGCCGTGGCCGTACCCTCTTCAAATAGACCGGCGCCGATGCACCATTCGGGATCATGGCGGGCAAAGAGAGTTGAGCCATCTAGCGGGTCGAAGACGACCCGTTGCCCGTTAAAAATACCGACGGGATTTTCCTTGGAGATGGCCCGCTCGTCAGATATTTCCTCTTCGCACAGGATCCGCAGATTTGAGAAATTCGCAAGAGAGCCGAACACGCTCTCGTTGGAGAAAGCGTCCGCTTTCGTGATGATCGAGCGATGGCCTTCCCCGACCTTGATGGTCGCTTCGCGTGGTACCCCCTTTATGGCCAATCCGGTGATGCGGATCGAATGTATCAGGGCCGCCACGAGTGGAGTGCATGGTGGACGTGATACCAACTCATTCAGGTTCAAGATATCCTCTCTTTCTTGTCTGACGGTGGTGAATTGTAAATCTGTTTCCGCGGGAACTATCGCACTCTTTAACTCGAATGTCAATAAAAAAAGAGCCTGCCGGGGGCGGGCAAAGCTCTTATGAGTTGCTGCGGGAGACCTATATGCCTGCCGCAGCGGGGACTTTGGATGAGTCGGTCTGCCTGATCCCCGCGAAGTATGCGTTGACGCCACCGCGCGGATAGACGCCGCCGAAACCGATCTCCCGCTGGAATGTGCGGGTGAACGACTGCGAGCCGATGGATCGTGCCCAGAGGCCGGCATACTGTTCAGGATCTGCTGTTTCCAGGATCTGTTCCGCGACGTAGATCTGCGGGAAGATGCGTCCCGCAAATTCCGGATTCTGCATGTGGCCCTGGACCATGAGCGCCGTCCGCGGCACGTGCACCGCAACGGTCACGATGGCGACGTTCGCGATTTGCAGATCCGGGGCTAATACCAATGAGAAGATGTTATGTATCTCCGCATCCGTTCCTGAGGTCGGCTGGTTCCATTCCCCTTCGCGGAAAATCTCCACCTCGGGGGTTTCGCCCTCTTCCCGCGCGATCTCGAGGAATTTTTTCGTTCCAACCACGCATTCGCTCGGTGCGTTGATGTTGCGCAGATAGTTCGAGCGCATGCCGTAGGCGAACACGGTCATGGCCGGGTGAAAATATTTGTACAGCTCTACGCCGGCCAAAATGTTCAGTTCGCTGCCGCCGATGCAGGAGTTCGGGTTGTCGTCGTCTTCGGGAAGCGCCGTCGGGAGATGCGCGCCTTTTTCGTCGCACACCTCGAATAGCTTGGTAAGGACCCAATTTCCATTCTGATCCTGTTGCAAGCCACGGCCGAGCATTGCGAGAAGGATAGGGCCAAGGGGTATCGAAGGTCTTAAAGAGGGAAAGCAAGGACCACCTCATGAATTTCGAATTTTGAATCCGCACCGATCGTGCTAGTGCTGGGCGGATTATTACACCTTTCCGTATAATAGTCAAGTTGAAAAAAACGACGGCTTAGCGGAATATAAAGGGATGCCTGCCTCACAAAAAAAGAAGAAACGTCCGGCGGTGTTCCTTGACCGTGATGGGACGATCATCCGCCAGGTGGAGCTTTTGCATAAACCGTCGCAGTTGAAACTTTTTCCCGCCGCCGCGCCAGCCATCAAAGCCTTCAACAAGATGGGATATCTGGTGGTCATCGTGACGAACCAGCCCGTCGTCGCTCGCGGGATGATCGGGCCGAAAGAGGTAGATCATATCCATGCCGTACTCATCGACCGCTTAGGGAAGCGTGGCGCAACGATCGACGCCGTCTATTATTGCCCGCATCATCCGTTGGCGAACGTGAAAAAATATCGGATGGTGTGCAAATGCCGGAAGCCGGCGCCGGGGATGATACTCCAGGCGGCGAAAGATCATGGCATCGATCTCAAAAAAAGTTTTCTTATCGGCGATAGCACGCAGGACATCCTCGCGGGAAATCGCGCGAAGGTTAAGATGATACTCGTGCGGACGGGGCATGGCGGCAAGGATCCCTGGCAGCATGAAGGCAAGCCAGACTTCATCGTCCGTGACCTCGCGGGTACGGTAAACATAATAAAAAAATCAACACTATGACCAAGATCAAACAAGCGATCCTTCTCTGCGGCGGTCTCGGCACCCGCCTCCGCCCGTATACCAATACGATGTCCAAGCAGATGATTCCGATCTTGGGTAATCCGCTCACGGAGTGGAACATCGTGCAGTTCAAAAAGCACGGCGTCACCGATTTTCTTATCAACCTCTACACGATGCCGGAAGTGATGCGTGAGTACTTGGGCGACGGATCGAAGTGGGGAGTAAAAATCACGTACAACCTTGAGAAAGAGCCGCCGGGCACCGCGGGCAGTTGCAAGCAGTTCGAAAAATATGCGGATGAGGAATTTTTTGTGATCTACGGCGACATGCTGAGCCTGATCGATTATACAAAGATGGAACAGGTGTGGCGCGAGAAGCCGGCCGGCGCGATCGGCATGCAGAGGATGCAAAAATTGGAAGACTATGCCGACGCCGACGTGGCGGAGCTCGATGCCAACGGCAAGTTCGTGGCGATCCATCCGAAACCACACACGGAAAAATATCCGAACGCCTACCGCATGCGCGGGACGTTCATTATGAATAAAAAGATACTCTCGTACGATCCGACCGACCGCTATTACGAGATCGGTCGCGATCTCCTCCCGGACGTCATCAAAAAAGGGGAGTCGTTCTACTCATACGAATGCGACGATTATTCAAAAGGGATCGATACGGTGGAGAAATGGCGCGAGGTGGAAGGCAATTTGCAAAAGAATAATATACGGCTCGAGGGACTGTTGCTTCCGCAACCGATCATAGAGCACTGAAATAAGATTGTCGTCGTTCCCATTTTTTGCTATCCTGAACCGCATGCATACTCCTCGCGTGACCGTCCTTACCGCGGCGTGGACCCGCGCGCAATATATCGGCAAGGGCATCCAAAGCGTCATCGATCAGACATTCCAGGATTGGGAGCTCATCATCGTTGATGACGGCTCGCCGGACAACACCGCGCAAGTGGTAAAAGAATGGCAGAAAAAAGATGCGCGCATAAAATACATCCGGCTTGAGCATGTCGGCCGCATCGCGGTCGTTTCAAACGCCGGCTTGAAGGAAGCCAAAGGGGAATACGTGGCGATCCTGGACGACGACGACCATTGGATCGATCCAAAAAAAATGGAAAAACAGGTGGCATTCCTGGATGCGCACAAGGACTACGTGGGGTGCGGCAGTTTTTTTGTGATAGTGGACAAGGACGACAACGAAGGCTCCCGTGTGACCAAACCCCAAACCGACGACGCCATCCGTAAGGTGGCGCTCTATGCGAATCCCATTGCGAACTCGACGTCGATATTCCGCCGCAGCGTCGCAGCGCAGTTCGGCTATTACGACGAATCCTTGCGGCAGTTCGCCGACTGGGATTTTTGGCTGAAAATGGGAAAGTATGGAAAGCTATGCAATATGCCAGAATATTTCCTGGCGTATCGTATGTGGGACAAAGGCAGCTCGTTCATGAACCAGCGGCAGAACGTGGATGCGGCGTTCGTCATCATCCGCCGGCATAAAGACGAGTATCCCGGATATTTCTTCGCGTATCTCTCGACGACCGTATACTGGCTTTATGCGCGCCTGCCGGTCTACGTCAGAAAACGACTGAACGCGTTTCTCTCACGCCTTAAAAAAGCATTATTCTCCTGATCGCGATCACCGCGCGGGAGGAAAGATGATTCGTTTGACCTCGATCAGCAGCGGTTCTCTGGATATTCTCAACAGGACAAAATAGATGCACGTGCAGAGCACGATGTTCACGATGACGTTCATGCCGATCGCCATGAATGCCACGCCGCAGACAGCCATCACGATGCTTGATACGAAGATCTTTTTGAGGCGCCCTATCACGGTGAATGGGTTCACTTTCTTCATCGCCCACCAGAGATATCCATTATTGACGGCCTGGGCGACGAGCGTAGCAACTGCGGAACCGGTGATGCCGAAGAAGGGGATCAGCGCGAGGTCCAGGCCGACGTTCACCGCGCCACCGAGCGCGGAGGAGACGACCAAGCTCTTTTGATGTTCATAGGCAAAGAGCGCGTTGATGATGATAGAGGCGGGGAAGTCGAACATGAGCGTCGCCGCCAGGATCTTGAAGGCGAGGCCGCCTGCGGCGTAGGGCGCGCCGAAGATGAAGGCCATGATCTGCGTGCCGAATACGATGCCGCCGAGCGAGAGCGGGATGGAGGCGAGAAATATCATCCCGAGAGTCCGTTCGAACGCGCTCCGGAACCGTTCGTCGTCATGCTTTGCCAGCCGCGAGATGAGCGGGAGCGTCGCGAACTGAATGATCCCCGGTATCAGATAGAACGTCTGAATGATCCGGATGGCCGCGGAATAGATACCGACGTCCGATGCCGAGCGCATCCAGCTGATGATGAGAATGTCGCTGTTCGTAAAGAGCAATCCGAGCGCGCCGCTGATCGCGAAGGGCCATGCGGCTTTGAGGATCGGCATGACACGCGCCGCATCAAAGCGAGAGAATATTTTCTTGAAATAACCGCGCAGGGCGATCACCGCCGCGATCGTGCCGAGCGCGTCGCCGGCTACGTAGCCCCAGCTGAACGATTGCGCATTCGCCGCATAGGCAAGGAAGATGAAACCAAATACCACAATGCCCACGTTCGTGAGAAGGAAGATCGCCGCCTCCCATTGCATATTCTCCATTGCGCGGATGAGCGAGAAGAAGAATTCCCGCATGGTGTCGAACGCGAGGACGAGCGCGATGATGGGGATCAGCACTTTTGCGCCGGGGAGTGTGCTGAAGAGCGGCGCGACGAACAGGATGACGAGCACGCCAATGATGAGCAGAACGATCTTGATCGCGAACATCGTCCCAAAAATGGTGCGCCGCTCTTCCTCGTCCACCTTTGACGCGTCGCGGATCAGGATGCCGTTGATGCCCGGATCCATGAAGAGGGTGAGAAACCCCGCAAGGGTGATGGCATAGGAGAACACGCCATAGCCGTCGGTGCCCAGCACCCGCGCGGCATAGATGATGATGATGGCTTTGATCAGGCGTCCGCCGAAGTTCGATACCGAAAGCCAGAATGTGTTCTTTGCCACCGTCTGTTTTGCCGAGGTGTTCTTAAAAAGGAAGTCCTTGGTTTTTTGGAACATAAGAAGGAGGTCTGATGTATAATATATAGATAGGATAGCCGAAAAAATGGCATCCGTAAATTCATATGGCAAAGAAGACCAAGAGAAAGAAAAAAGTAGTAGTGGCAGTTTCCGGCGGCTTCGACCCGATCCATATCGGTCACATTCGGATGTTCGAGCGCGCGCGGGCGTTGGGGGATGAACTTGTCGTCATCCTGAACAACGACAACTGGCTCAAGAAGAAAAAAGGATCCTCCTTTATGCCGGAAAAGGAGCGCAAGGAAGTGATCGAAGCGCTCCGGACGGTGGATCGGGTGGTCATCACGAAGCATCGGCCGAACGATACCGATATGAGCGTCTCGCGGACATTACGCGAGGTAAAGCCGCAGATCTTCGCGAATGGCGGCGACCGGAACGAAACTGACGCAGCCAATCCCGACTCATCACTACACAAGGACATGGCCACATGCAAAGAGCTGAATATTAAAATGATCTTCAATGTTGGCAAAGGCGGGAAAGTACAGTCCAGCTCGTGGCTGCTCAAGAAACACTTCGCTCGCGCAGCAAAAAAGAAGAAGCGCTAGATCCCTTTCGTTGCTTCCCGGACCCCTTTTTTAAATTCTACTTTTGGCTTCCAGCCTAAGATTCTGCGTGCTTTCGCGGCGTCGAGACTGATCCGATATATTTCTCCTTTGCGATAGGCCGCATATTTCGGTTTTCCCTCGAACTCCATCGCTTCGGCGATCGCATCGAACATTTCGCGATCGGTAATGATCTTTCCGCGCCCGATGTTCACGGTCGTGTTCTTTCCGCGCCGGAGCGCCGCCAGGTTTGCCGCAGCGACGTCACTCACATACACATAATCCCGCGCCTTGGTGCCGTCGCCGAATATTGTGGGCGTCTTGCCGGCCTTCATCAGTTCGCCGAAGATCGCCACGATGCCGGCCTCGCCATGCGGATTTTGACGCGGGCCGAATACGTTCGCATAGCGGAAGATGAAATGGTCGAATCCGAACTGTTTCGCGTAGAACACAATGGTATCCTCGGCGAGTTTTTTCGAAAGTCCATAGGGTGAAAGGGGATCGATGGGCGTGCGTTCGTCCACGGGAAGATGTTTGGGATCTCCATACATCGCGCCGCCGGTGGAAGCGAAGATGAATTTTCTGCGCGCGCCGCCGCGGCCATGGTGTCCGAACGCCATGAGCACATTTGCGGTGCCGAGCACATTTACTGTGAGCGTGGGGATTGGATCGCGCATGGAGCGCGAGACCTCCGCGATCGACGCGTGGTGGTTCACCATTTCCGGCCGTTCTTTTTTAAATATCTTTTCCATTGCCGCGAGATCAGTGATGTCCGCTTTATAGAACTTCGCCTTTGGATTGACGTTCCTGCGGAAACCCTTCGAGAGATCGTCAATGACGGCCACGCGGTGGCCTGCTTTTATATATGCGTCCACGATGTGCGATGCGATAAATCCTGCCCCTCCTGTTACTATTATTTTCATATTCTTTAATACTATACCAAGACTAGCGATTTATCTTCCCACTCAGAAAATAACAAGGGACGCTGTTGAGTGAGCGGGCGTTCTTACGCAGGAGCGAAACAGCGTCCCTTGTTATTTTCTATTCCGGGTTTATAAATATTGATTTTAACGTTTTCAGGACGATGGTCCAGTCCAGAATGGGGGAGCGGTTTTTGAGGTAATAAATATCATATTGCAATTTCTCTGCCACATCCGCGTCGGTAAGGTCGGCGCGATGGTTGATCTGGGCCCATCCGGTGACGCCGGGCTTGATGAAAAGCCGCGCTTCGTAATAGGGGATCCGCGCCGCGAGTTTGGCCACGAACTCCGGCCGCTCCGGCCGCGGGCCGACAAATGAGAGATCGCCGCGGATGATGTTCCAGAGCTGCGGCAGCTCGTCCAGGTGTGACGCGCGGAGGATGCCACCGATCGGCGTTGTGCGCGCGTCGTTCTTTGCCGCCCACTTCGCGCCGTCCTTCTCCGCATCCGCGCGCATGCTGCGAAATTTATAGAGCGTGAAGTCCTTTCCGCGCTCCCCCACGCGCACCTGCCTGAAGATGATCGGTCCGCGCGAAGTGAGCGCGACGAGGAGAGCAATGATGATCTCGAATGGAAGCAAGATGATCCCGATCGCGAGCGCACCGATGAATTCTGATGCGCGCTTGAGCGGATCATAGAAGCTCACCTGCTGTGCGATATTCTCCAGGAACCACGTCTCCTGCACGCCCGAGAGCGGGACCTTACGCATGATCAGCTCGTAGAAACTAACGAGGTCGGTCACGACGACGCCCGCGGCAAAGAGCTCGTAGAGCACCGCCACGAGCGCCGGTTCGTGTTTGAGCTTGTGGGAAATGATGATAAGATTGACGCCCTCGCGCCGGGCGATCGCCTTTATCTCTTGCGGCGAGGCATATGCGGCTTTCTCCTCCATTTCTGCCTTGATCGCGTAACCAAGCTGCGGGGCCTCGGCGATCGTCCGCTTTATCTCTTCGCCGATCACGCCATCGCCAATGATCAGCACTCTGTTCGGCGCCTCGCCGAATGCCATCACGCGGTTCAGAAAGCGGCGCCAGAACACCTCAATGAACGCGAAGACGACGATGAAGATCAGAAGATTTGTTTTTGGCGCGATGCCGAACACGGGGATCAGGTAAAAGAGCAGCACCGCGAGTGTGGCGTTGATGCCGAGGCATAAGAAAAGCGTTTTGATGAAGTCGAGATTGTTCCGCAGGCGGCGCAGGTCATACAGGCCCGCGATGTAGAAAACGATGATCCACAATACGAAAATGATCGTGAAAGGGATGGCGTGGGCGTTCAGAAACTCGGTATAAAAATCACCGCGGTAGCGGATCAGGAGCGTGATGAAGAGTGCCACATAGAGCGCGACCGCATCGGCGACGAAAAAGAGGAAGACCTTCAGTTTATTCCCAAAATCCATAACCTCCTTATTATAAGCGGAAGCGGGAGAGGCCGTAAACAAGGAGTACCACGACGGCGGCCATCATCGCAACGACCACGATGGCGGCGACTCCAAGCACCCATTCTTTTATCCTGCTCTCCGGTCGGTAGGCCAACCCATCGCCTCCAAAGCGCACCTCGGTCGCGGTCTTGGTAAATGGACGACTGAACAGCGTGATCCACCAATAATTGAGCGTATAGCGCCACGCCATGGTGAACATGCCTTCCTTGGCAAGCCGCCGCCCCGAGGAACGAATGGCGAAATTGAAAGAGAAACGCACTTTGCCCACTTTGCTTAGCCGCCGGGCGAGGTCCGCATCGTCTCCATAGAAGGTGAGCTTCACGTCGTGGCCACCGATCTTTTGGAGCGCATCGTGGCGCACGATCTCCGTGCCGCCCTGAATGATCGACATGTTTCGGAAGATGAAATTATTCACGAGGCACACAATATAGGATATCCCATAGAATATTTTTACCAATATCCTGATGGCGACGGGCAGATCGTAATAGATGAACGGCCCGGAGAGGCACACCAGGTTCGGGTCCTTGGCGAACGCGCGCTCGGCGCGGCCGATCCAGCCGGGCGTCACCTCCGTATCGGCATCCAGGAACGCGACGAGATCTCCCTTGGATGCAACAAATCCCGCCTCGCGCGCGCTGTTGGCGCCGCGCCGTGGCTCATGGATAAGCGTCACGGTCGGATAGTCGCGCGCGACGACCTCGCACGTTTTGTCCGTGGAGTTGTTGTCAACGACAATGATCTCGTATCCCTCGCGTCCGGCGATCTCGCGGATGATCGCGTCGAGACACAGCTTGATATACCCCTCTTCGTTATATGCGGGGATGACAAAACTAATTTTCATCATGCCGTTCCGAGAGTGTCTTGATAGAGGGGATTGATGATGATGACATACACGCTTGCGCACGCGAAGATGACCGTCCACGCGATCGTCGATTGCCACGGAAAGCCGGAGAACATGCCGGCGAGCGCGAGCGCGGAAATGAGCGCCCCGAGCGCGTCGATCTTCACCTTGCGATACAGCACCTGTGAATTCTTTATGGAAGGAAGATCGCCGGCATATTTGAGCACTGCGAGGATGAAGAGCACCGTCATCGCGATCGTGAACAGGAACGGATTTGAGAAGAAGAGCACCGATACGAAATGAAGAACGACGAGGGCGATATCGATGACCACCTGCGACGTCTTGTTCGGCGGGATAAGTTTGGAAAAATGTTTTATGGAATAGTAATCGTTCCACACAAGCAGCGCGTAGAAGAGGATCGGCGGCCACGCGATGACGAGGTTGTTCCGCGCGATCACGACGCCGATCACGCCGAACAACACGAATATCAGCGTTGCGATGGCAGCCCGATTCTTTGGAGAGAGTTTTTCCATGAAATAAATAAATTATCGGATATCGTTGTATTCTTTCGTCGTGGTTTTGTGCGAGTAGGCCATCTTCACATAGCTGATCCCGTACACATAGAATGATTTTATGAGTCCGTCGTGGATAAGACGACGCCCGGAGCCAAGGATGTAAAATCCCATGAGGAACTTCACTTTGCCTACTTTGCTGAGTCGCCATGCAATATTGGTATCGTCGCCATAGAAAGCGATGCTGGTGTCGATCCCGCCGATCTTCTGGAGCGCATCGCGCTGTATGACGCAGTTCGCGAAGAGCGCCATGAATCCGACGATCCAATACGTTGGTGCGGCGCTGATACTCCATAATAGTTCCGCAAAGAATTTTTGCATAGGAGGAAGGTCATAGTAGTGGAAAGGGCCGGAGAGGCAGACGAGCGCGGGATCTTTTGCGAATTCTTTTTTTATTCTATCAACCCATCCTACAGGAACTCTCGTATCGGCATCAATGAAGGCGACATGATCACCCGTCGCTTTAGTGAAGCCGAGCTGGCGCGCAAACGACGGCCCCTTTTTTGACTCTTGGAGCACGGTGACCCCGCGAAATTTTTTCGCCGCGACTACGGTGCTATCCTTCGATCCATTATCGACAACGATGATCTCCACAATGTCATCGCTATGCTGTTCTTGGACGCTTTGAATGCACGGGCCTATATAGTGTTCCTCATTATAGGCCGGGATCACAACGCTGATTTTCATTGAGGGCGTTTCTCTTTATTATAGTCGTTTACCACTCTGCCATATAAGGCTTCCCACTGGTCTGCGATATGCCCATCTGAGAATTGTTCCGCGTAGGCCCGCGCTCCCGTTCCCAATTTTTTCGCGATCGCGGGGTGCTTAAGAAGGTAGACCGCTTTTTCTGCGACCGCGCGCTCGTCGTTCGGCTCGACGACGTAACCGTTCTTGGCGTTGATGTATTCCGGCAGGCCGCGTGCGTTCACGCCGATCACGGGAAGACCCGCCGCCATCGCCTGCATCATCACCAAACTTTGCGTGTCGTCGGTGCTCGTGATGCCGAAGATCTCTGCGGCGTTGTAGACCTCGCAAAGCGTGGGGTGGTCCACAAAGCCCAAAAATTTTACCGAGTCTTCCACGCCAAGCGATCGCGTGAGCGCATGGAGTTCGTTCTCCATCGTGCCTCTTCCGGCGAACGCAAGCATCGCTTTCGGCACAGTTTTTTTTATGATGGGGAGCGCTTTTATCAAAACCTCAGGGTGGCGTTCTATGGCGAGGCGCCCGGCGTGGATGATGGTCGCGTCGTTAAAACCGAACTTTTTCTTGAGCGCTGCGCCGTTGCGCAGCGGTCGAAAGGTTTTTACGTCAACGGGGTTTGACATCACTTGTATGTTCGGCTGCTTGAAGTTGAGCGTGCGCATCTCGTCGAACACGCATTGTGATGGTGCGGTCACAAGGTCACAATGCTCGTAGTACCAGTTTACGTAATCAAGAAACCCGTCCTTGAACCATTGCGCTTTAATCGGGCTATAACGCAAAAATTCTTTCACGGCGGTGTGCTGGGTCCCGACGAGCGGCCGCTTGAGCGCCCACGAAGCGAATGTTGCCTCGAGCCCGACGCCGAAATACATCTGCGTGTGGAGAATGTCGGGGGCGAACCTCGCGACGTCGCGGACGTTCGCCCCGAACGGGATTACCGCGCGCCCTTGTTCGGTACCCATAGCGAAGGGAATGGAGAAGAGGCGGTGCATGGTCACGTTCGGCCCGAGATCAAGCTCGCGGAAGGGAACATTGATCGCGGCATAATTCTTCTCACTATAATAGGGAGCGTAGAACCGGATGAAGTGTCCGCGTCGGGCGAGCGTCCGTGCAAGGGCCACCACCGAATCCGAGACACCGGAAAGCTCAGGATAAAAATTGTCCGAGAATATGGCAATGCGCATGCTATTCCAATCCGATTTTTTTCTTCAGCCCGGCGAAATACTTTCTCTGGAAATAGGCGATGAGAATGATGACCGCGACCGCCGCGAGAGCGACGTATATCCCGAGATTGAGGTAGTGCTGGATCGTGTTGTACGCCGCGCCGAAGTAATAGCCGATGATCAAATAAAGGAGAGAAGTGGGGACGGTGACGACGAGAGACCAGAAGGCATATTTTTTGACATCCATCCTTGTTGCTCCCACAAGGATGAGTCCCGGCGTGGCGAGGAGCGGCAGCATCTTTATCATAAAGATCGATTTTCCGGAATGCTGCTCCGCCAACTTTTCCGTCGTCGCAATGCGCTCCGGTGTGATTCCGATATAGTGGCCATATTTATTAATGAAGCTTGCGCGGCCCCAGTAGCCGATCGCGTAATATACGAGGTCGGGGATAAGGTTTGCGAGAACGGAAAGCAGGAGCACGGTCCACACATTCATATAGTGCAGTGCCGCCGCGAAAGCTCCGGCCGCCGTGATTACCGGACCTTCGATGAGCATCACTATAAAGAGCAATGGGTAGCCGTGGTGGAGTACCCATTGGACCGTGTTTTGGAATCCCAGACCGATCAGCGCCATACCTGTTATACTATACCAATGCTTGCGGTCTTCAAAGAACACAAAGGGTTTTGGACGCCCGCGCGCAAGCGCTCAATGTGGCTCGGCGTGCTTCTGCTTGCGCTCAGCGTCGTTGTCCAGATCGTGCTGGGCCGCTTCTCCGCGCGCGTGGCCGTGAATGCCGCGCCGGTGCGGGATATCTTTTTGGACAATCTCCCGCTCGTGAACCTCGACCCGATCATCGTGAGCGGCGCGATCATCCTCTGGGTGTTCGCATGGGTGTTATTGATTGTGAACCCGCGCTATCTTATCTTCAGCACCAAGGCGATTGCGCTCTACATCGTCTCGCGCGCATTCTTCTTCAGCCTTACGCACGTCGGCCCATATCCGCTCCAATATTCCCCCGGGCCGCATAACCACGGCTACGGCCTGTACCACCTCATCACCTTCCAGGGAAACTTTTTCTATTCGGGGCACACCGCGTTCCCATTCCTTTTGGCGCTGATATTCTGGGACAATAAATATCTACGATACCTATTCCTTTTCCTGGCCATTTTTTTCGGCGCGAGCGTGCTTCTGGCACATGTGCATTATTCCATCGACGTCTTTGCCGCGCCGTTCATCGTGTACGGCATGTATGTCATCACCGCCAAGCTTTTCCCCCGCGATTACGCACTATTTGCCTCTTGATGCGCCCTTGGCCCTGCGGTATCATTAAGAAAATATAAAAACTATGGACGAACAAGAAAACTCGATTGTTTCCCGAAAAGGAAAGCGTGATATGTTTTTGCCGATCAGCATCCTTGCCGCCGCGATTTTAGTGGGCGGGGCGATCGTGTTCGCGACGCTGTACAAACCCGGTAGCGCCCCGGCGGCGCCGGCTGGCGATACCGGAGCGGTGACCTCTACGACCGAAACCGCCGCTCAGGCGATGACACTCGGCTCGCGCGATGCGATCCTTGGGAACGCGAACGCAAAGGTGACGCTCATCGAGTACGGCGATTATCAATGTCCGTTCTGCGGCGAGTTCTTCAGCCAGACGGAGCCGCAGATCATCCAGAATTACGTGAACACCGGCAAGGCGCGTATGGTGTTCAGAGATTTCGCCTTCCTCGGCCCGGAGTCCACTGCCGCCGCGGAGGCTGCGCAATGTGCGGAAGACCAGAACAAGCTTTGGCCATATCATGACGCGCTCTATTCCGCCAAAGTGGCGGATGACGCCGCGGGCGGACAGGAAGATGATAACTTCTTTACGACGGCAGAGTTCCTTAAACTTGCAGAGCAGACAGGGTTGAACATCCCCACGTTCACGAGCTGCGTCAATAACAACACCGATGCCAACATCGTGGCGCAGGAGAAGGGCGCTGCGACGACAGCAGGCGTCGATTCCACGCCGTCGTTCCTGATCAACGGCACCATGATCACAGGCGCCCAGCCGTATTCGGTCTTCCAACAGGCATTGGACAGCGCGTTGCAGGGATAATAAAATAGAGCCATGGCAGAGAACTGGACGGAGTTCGTCATTGGCATTATAATGATAGCCTCTCCGTGGGTTTTGGGGTTTTCCGATATATCCCTCGCGAAATGGTGTAATGTATTGATAGGACTTCTGCTGATCCTCATGAGTGCATGGACGAGGTTCGGAGGATCGGAAGGAGTAGTGCCCGTCACGGACGAATCCCAAAAGACAAAAAAGAAAACAAAAAACAACAACGTCGAATAAAATAAATTTTTAATACTATCACCACCACTATGGCAACAGTAACCATCTACAGCACTCCGACCTGCGTCTACTGCAAAATGGCAAAAGAGTTTTTCAAGAAGAACAACATCGCGTATGAAGAGCACGACGTCGCGGCGGATATGAAAGCGCGCGAGGACATGGTCAACAAGTCCCACCAGCTCGGCGTACCCGTGATCGACATCGACAACAACATCGTCATCGGATTCGATCAGAAGACGATCGAGGGGTTGCTCGGATTGAAGAAGGCATAATGTACGACCTGATCATTATCGGCGGAGGGCCGGGCGGCGTTGCTGCCGGCATCTATGCCGCGAGAAAAAAAATGAAGACGGCCTTGATCACCGACACATTTGGCGGCCAGTCTTTGGTTTCCAATGGCATCGAGAACTGGATCGGCACTAAATCGATCTCCGGTTTTGATCTCGCAAAAAACCTGGAGGAGCATCTGCGCGCGCAAACCGGTATCGATATCATAGATGGCGACCTCGTCGCGGGGGTGGTCAAAAAAGACGACGGGACGTTCTCGGTGACGACGAAGAACAGCAAAACGCTCGAGACGAAATATGTCCTGCTCACCTCCGGATCGCGCCGCAAGCGGCTCGGCGTGCCGGGCGAGGACAAGTTCGACGGCAAAGGCGTCGTGTTCTGCACCACATGCGACGCGCCGCTCTTCGGCGGCAAGACGGTGGCGGTCGTGGGCGGCGGCAACTCCGCGCTCGAGGGCGTGGAAGATCTTTTGCAGTATGCTTCCAAGATATATCTTTTCGTCCGCTCAGAGGTTTTGCGCGGGGACCCCGTCACGCAAGAGAAG
The DNA here is from genome assembly GCA_036510525.1 of Minisyncoccota bacterium. GTDB lineage: Bacteria > Patescibacteriota > Minisyncoccia > UBA6257 > 2-01-FULL-56-20 > JAKAGE01. The sequence continues at coordinate 39,241 of DATCDU010000011.1, read as the reverse complement.
GTCAAGAGCCATCCGAGCGTGCAGATACTATGGAATTCTGTGATCGAGGAGATCAAAGGCGAGACATTCGTGAATGGCATCAAATATAAGGATGTGAAGACCGGCGAGTCAAAAGACCTCCCGCTCGACGGCGTGTTCGTGGAAATCGGACTCGTGCCGAACTCCGATTTTGTGAAGGATCTCGTAAAGCTCGATGATTTCGGCCACGTGATCGTGGATCACAAGACCCAGCAGGCCTCATGTCCGGGCATCTGGGCGGCGGGCGACGTAAGCGATGTGCTCTACGACCAGAACAACATCTCGGTGGGGGATGCTATAAAGGCGACGCTGAACATCTATGACAAGATTAAAAAAAGTTAAAAAAGTTTTTGACTTTTCCCCTATAAAGGATAATATTTTTGTGAGGGTGTTGTCCGTATGAACTACGGTCGAAATCTCCACTTGTCGTGAAAACAGCCACACTTCGTGGCTGTTTTCATTTAACGGGAATTTAATCGCCCATACGTTAGATTATTATTGCCTGCGGAAATGGGCCTGTAGTTCATGTGGTAGAACAACACCTTTGACAAGTGGAGAACCGGATTCAAACACCGGCAGGTCCGCAGGCACCGCGAGATCTCTCCGCTTCTTGACTCTCAACTTTTTTGCTCTATAATTCCTACTGGCACTCACTGGTCCCGATTGCTAACCATTTTAAAAATAACAACGTGCTATGAATTTCAAACCATTAACCAATCATCTGTTCCTGGAGCCGATAGAAGAAGAGAAAACGACGGCGAGCGGTATTGTTCTGCCGGACACGGCGGAGAAAGAAAAGCCGGTGAAAGCAAAAGTGATCGCGGTCGGGCCGGGAAAGAAGAACGACAAAGGCGAACTCCAGCCGATGACGGTCAAGATCGGTGACGTGGTGCTTTTCAAAAAATACGGGCCGGACGAATTGGAGCTTGAAGGAAAGAAATATCTGGTCGGCGACGAGGAAGACATTTTGGCGATCGTTGAATAGCTGCGCCACGAAATCAAACTAAACATTCACATATAATCATGGCAAAACAGATCAAGTTCAACGAGGATGCGCGCGCTTCCATAAAGAGGGGAATCGATAAACTGGCGGATGCCGTCAAGGTGACGCTCGGCCCTCGCGGGCGCGCGGTCGTGATCGAAAAAGGATACGGTGCTCCTCAAGTAACATTCGACGGCGTGACCGTCGCGAAGGAGATCGAGCTCGAGGACAAGTGGGAGAACCTTGGCGCGGAGTTCATCAAGCAGGCGGCGGATAAGACGAATGACGGCGTCGGCGATGGTACGACGACGGCGACCGTCCTCGCGCACGCGATGATCGACGAAGGCGAGAAGGTCATCCGCGAGAAAGGCTTCAACGTGATCCAGCTCGCAGAAGAGCTCAAGAAATCGAGCGAGGCTGTGGTGAAATCGCTTGAGAAACAGCGCGAGGCGATCAACGATAATAAGAAGATAAAAGAGGTGGCGACGCTCTCCGCGAAGGATGAGGAGATCGGCGGACTCATCGCAACGGTCATGGAAAAGGTGGGCAAGGAAGGCGTCGTGACGGTGGACGATTCGAACACGATCGGCAGTTCGTACGAGATCGTGGAGGGCATGCAGTTCGATCGCGGTTACGTTTCGCAATATATGGTGACGAATCAGGAGAAGATGGAGTCCGCGCTTGAGGAGCCGTATGTGCTCGTGACGGACAAGAAAATTTCTTCCATCCAGGATATTTTGGCACTGCTCGAGAAGATCGTGCAGAGCGGCAAAAAAGAATTATTGATCGTCGCCGATGATGTTGATGGCGAAGCGCTCACGACTTTGATCGTCAACAAACTGCGCGGCATCTTCAATGTGCTCGCGGTGAAGGCGCCGGGCTTCGGTGATCGCAAGAAAGAAATGCTGCAGGACATCGCGACGGTGACGGGCGCATCGTTCATCTCGGAAGAGCTCGGTAAGAAGTTCGAGAATACGGAGCTCGCCGACCTTGGCCGCGCGCGGCGCGTCGTGTCCACAAAGGACGTGACGACGATCGTGGACGGCAAGGGCGACAAGAAGGACATCGAAGCGCGCGCGGCGCAGATCAAGGCCCAGATCAAAAAAAGCGACTCCGATTTTGATAAGGAAAAATTGCAGGAGCGGTTGGGCAAACTTTCGAACGGCGTCGCCGTCATCAAAGTGGGTGCGCCGACTGAGTCTGCGCAAAAGGAGTTGAAACAGCGGGTGGATGACGCGGTTGCTGCGACCCGCGCCGCGATGGAGGAAGGCATCGTGCCGGGCGGCGGCATCGCGCTTTTGAACGTCAACCAGGAGCTGTTCGGTAAGGCGACGTCAGATCAGACGACGGTCAAAGCCGCGGCGATCAAGATATTGAGCCGTGCGCTCGAGGCGCCGGTGCGCGCGATCATCGAGAACAGCGGCGAGTCCGCCGACCGCGTGATCGACGAACTCTCCAAGCGCAACAACGAGCCATGGAAAGGATTCAATGCGCTCACAAACAAGGTGATGGGGGATCTCCGCGAAGCGGGGATCATCGATCCGCTCAAGGTAACGCGCGCCGCGTTCATGAACGCGCTCTCGGTTGCTGCGAATTACCTGACGATCGGCGCGGCGGTGACGAACATTCCTGAAAAGAAAGATGGAGCGATGCCGGGTGGCATGGGCGGCGGTATGCCGGGCATGGGCGGGGATTACTAATCCACAAGACGAGGAGTGCCTCGCGTGGTAGGATAATGTCAGTATCACCCATTCCGATCGATCGTCTGTGTTGAGGTTCCGATGTTCCCGCTAGTGAAGCCTCCTCGAAATGTTTTCGTTGGCCTTGTTTTCCGGCTGATGACATCGCCCATGCTTCAATTCGCCAGCAGACTCTTCCAGTGACCACCTCGCTTCGCTGCCCGAACTGCTACTTCTCCGGGCAGTTTTCTTTTTATGGAATAACGCAACAAATAGTTGTTTTTGCTCGTATAACCTGCTATACTATTCAACATGACGTGGATCATTATTGCGGTCATCGTTCTTATATTGCTGTGGCTCGTTCTGGCCTATAACGGCCTTGTTACCTCGCGCAACCGCACGCAAGAGGCCTTTTCAGACATCGATGTCCAGCTCAAGCGCCGCTACGACCTGATCCCGAATCTGGTCTCCACGGTGCAGGGCTATGCTGCGCATGAAAAGACGGTGTTCGAGGACGTGACAAAGGCGCGCTCCAATGCCATGCAGGCGACCGGCAACGACGCGAAGGCCGCCGCCGAGAATCAGCTTTCCGGTGCGCTCAAGTCGCTCTTCGCCGTCGCGGAGGCTTACCCCGACCTTAAGGCCAATCAAAATTTCTTGAGCTTACAAGCGGAGCTGACCGACACCGAAGACAAGATCCAGGCCGCGCGCCGGTTCTATAACGGCATGGTCCGCGACTTCAACACGAAGACGCAGGTTTTCCCGACGAACATCTTCGCCAACATGATGGGATTCACGAAGATGGATTTCTTCGGCAACGATCTCACGGACGCGGAGAAGCAGCCGGTCACCGTCAAATTCTAAATAGCGATGGGGCGTATGTTTTTGAAGCAAGAAGATTAATTGCTCCAAAAACATACGCCCCATCATTATTTAGTTCGTCATATAAAAAGAAATGGCCGTTAATTTATACACTCTTCAAGCTTCAAATATTCGAAGGACATGGCTTTTGTTCATAGTGTTCTTCGTCGTCATTCTCGCGCTTGGATATTTTATCTCGGTATATTACGCTGATCCGAGCATCCTTATCTTCGCGTTCATCTTTTGCGTCGTATACTCGCTCATCAGTTATTATTCATCCGCCAAGATCGCGCTTGCGCTCGCGAAGGCGAAGCCGATCACGAAAGCCGATAATCCGACGCTCTATAACATCGTGGAGAACCTGACGATCACCGCCGGCCTCCCGATGCCGAAGCTGTACATCACGCCGGAGCTGCAGATCAACGCGTTTGCGACGGGTCGCGACCCGCAACACGCGGCGGTCGCGGTGACGCAGGGCGCTTTGCAAAGGCTTAATAAGGACGAGTTGCAGGGCGTTCTCGCGCACGAGCTTTCGCACGTGGGCAACCGCGATATCCTCGTCTCTACCGTGGCCGCGATCCTCGCGGGCATCATCGCGCTCATCGCGGATGTCTTCCTGCGCTCGCTTTTCTTCGGCGGGATCGGCGGCGGCCGGGGGCGCGGCAATGGCGAGGCGCAGGAAATATTCTTCATCGCCGCGATCGTGCTCTCCATCCTGGCGCCCATCGGCACGATGCTGATCCAGTTTGCCATCTCGCGCCGCCGCGAAGCGCTCGCAGACGCGGACGGCGTACTCCTCACGCGCTATCCGGAGGGCCTGATCTCCGCACTGCAAAAGATCCAGGTGGACACGACGCCGATGGCGACGGCTAAGGATTCCACCGCGCACATGTGGATCGACACGCCGTTCAAGGGAAAGGGGAGTTCGTGGTGGCACACGCTCTTTGCGACCCATCCGCCGATCGAGCAGCGCATCAAGGCGCTCCAGCAGATCTCGGTATAGCCCGCTCAGTCATCATTATGAAATATAAATTTTCCAAAACCGTCGTTGTCGCGCTCGGAGGATCTATCGTATACCCGGACGGGATCGATGTGCAGTTCTTAAAAGATTTTAAAAAATTCCTGGCACCGTTCTTGAAGCGCGGCACGAAGTTTGTGTTCGTGGTCGGCGGCGGAAAGCTTGCGCGCAATTTTCAGGAAGCGGCCGGGCGGGTGAGCCGCGTGACGGATGATGACAAGGACTGGATCGGCATCCACGCCACGCGCCTCAATGGACACTTGCTGCGCACGGTCTTCCGCGACGTCGCCGATCCAGTGGTCATCGACATCCGCGGGAGGATAAAAAAACTTAAATACCCGATCACGATCGCCGCCGGCTGGCGCCCGGGATGGTCCACGGATTACGTCGCGATGCGCATCGCTGCGGACTTCGGCGTTCATGAGGCGATCATCGCCGGCAAGCCCGCGCACGTGTATAACAAAGATCATGCCAAGTACTCCGACGCGGTGCCGTTCCACAAACTCACCTGGCGTGAGTATCGCAAACTGATCCCAGCCAAGTGGGCGCCGGGTCTCCACGCGCCCGTCGATCCCGTCGGCGCCGCGCTCGGCGCGCGCGAGGGCGTGAAGGCGATCATCATCGACGGCCGCAACATGGCGAACTTCGCCGCGCTCTTGAACGGAAAAGAATTTAAAGGTACCATCATCGGGTGAAAGTGAGCGCGCAATAGCGCGATGGAGAGGTCGCATAGTGGTCTAGTGCGCAGTCCTGGAAAGACTGTGTGCCGAAAGGCACCGAGGGTTCGAATCCCTCCCTCTCCGCTCAAATCTTTGTGATATACTCAGTCTGACATTATGTATAATCACGAGCCGAAAAATTATCTATGCCCTCTCTGCCAAGTTGCCAGAGGCGAATCCACCGAACGGGGCAGTCAGGAAGAGGATGTTGTCTATCGAGACAAGCTGATCACTATCTTTATCGCCGGGAAATGGTGGCGCTCCAATCCTGGACATGTGATTATCATCCCGAACCGACACATTGAAAACCTCTACGACTTGTCGGAAGAAATTGGAAATGCTATTTTTGCAGCATCAAAGAAAGTAGCCATCGCTTTTAAAAAAGCATATCAATGCGATGGCGTTTCCACCCGACAGCATAACGAACCCGGCGGCAACCAGGATGTTTGGCATTACCACCTCCATGTTTTCCCGCGTTACGAAGGCGACGACCTCTATCTTCGCCATAAGGATACTTACTGGCCAACACAGGAGGAAAAGAAACCGTACGTCAGCAAGCTCAAAGCTTATCTATAGCTTGAGCGAGCGTTCCCTTGACGCTATAATATATAGCTCATGGAAGGAGTTGCTCCAAACGGAATAGGCGGGATGGTCAGGAAAACGTTCTACTCCCTGCGCACCAGGAATTTCCGGCTGTACTTTACCGGACAGCTGATCTCGAACACCGGCAATTGGCTGACGAACGTTGCGCTCATCTTGCTCGTGCTTAAGATCACGGGTAGCGGACTTGACGTCGGCCTGCTCGCCGCGTGCCAGTACGGCCCGATACTATTTTTATCCGCATACGGCGGCGCGATCGCCGACCGTTTTGATAAACGGAAGATGTTGCTGATCAGCCAGAGCTTGGAGATGGCGCAGTCGGCGTCGCTCGCGGTGCTGGCCTTCATGCCGCATCCGTCGCTTGTGTGGCTCTATGCGCTCGCGATCCTCGGCGGAATATTCCTCGCGTTCGATAATCCGTTCCGGCGGTCGTTCGTCACCGAGATGGTGCCGTCGGAAGATATTCCGAATGCGGTCGTGCTCTATAGCACAGTCGTGAATGGATCGCGCATCGTGGGGCCGGCGCTCGCGGGACTGCTCGCAACGACGCTCGGCTTCGGATGGTGCTTCACGATCGACGCCACGTCGTACATCGCCGTCATCGTCGGCATCATCATGATGCGCCCCGCGGAATTATTCCGCCGTCCGCCCGAACCGCGTGCGGAACGAAAGGGCGAAGTCCGCGAAGGATTCCGTTACATTCTTTCCACACCATTTTTATGGATCAGTTTTGTGATGCTCGCGCTCATCGGGACGCTCGCCTATAACTTTACCGTCACCCTGCCGCTCTTCGTAACGAGCAGCCTGCACAGCACCGATGCCGTATTTACCGTTTTGTATTCCACATTCGCTCTCGGCGCCGTGATATGCGGGCTCATCGTCGCCCATAGGAATCTGGTCACGATGCGTCATATTCTTATCGGCGCCGCGGCACTTGGCGTCACAATGTTGTTCCTCGCAATCTCTCCCGGCGTATGGATGGCCGCGCTTGCCGTATTTCTCGTCGGCATGGCGAGCATTCTCTACATGACTTCCACGACCACGATCATACAGGTAGAGGGCAAGCCGGAGATGCACGGGCGTGTGTTGGCCCTGCAAATGGTGTTCGTGGCGGGCACATCCGTGATCGGTGGCCCCTTATCCGGCTGGCTTGCCGATGCCCTTGGCGCTCGCTCGCCGCTTATATTTGGCGGCATCGTATGCTTGGCCGCCGCCGCGTTCGGCTATTACGCGACGCAGCGGTATATGAAATAATATGTATCACGTCTATATACTTCTCTGCGAGGACAAAAGCTTATACACCGGGATCACGACGGATGTAGCGCGGAGATTCAAAGAACACCGGGCGGGCACCGGTGGCCATTACACGCGTTCGCACAAACCTAAAAAAATCCTCTATGAAGAGGACGTTGCTACGCGCAGCGCCGCGTTAAAGCGCGAAGCACAGATCAAAACATGGCCGCGCGAAAAGAAACTGCGATTGGCGCGCTATCGCCCCGCCTATCTCCCGAAAAGTTGATTCACCAACTCTTCCACGCCGCTGCCGGTCTTTGAGGAGTAGGGAATGACGGGAAGTCCGTGTGCAAGATCGGTGATCGTCTGCAAGCGGGTGTCGTGCTCGCTGGGCTTTATCTTATCGATCTTGTTCGCGACGATGACGATATTCTTTTCGCGTTCACGTAAAAGAGAGAGCATTTCGAGGTCGTTCTTTGAGGGGCCGACGTTTGCGTCGAGCACGAGCACCGCGCGATGCTGAACATGCTCCGAATCGAAAAGATACCACCAGTTCAGTTTCTGCAGGCTCTCGCGGATCCGCTCGGGAACTTTTGCGAAACCGTATCCCGGAAGATCCAGCAGATAGAATTTGTTATTGATGGAATAGAGATTGATCTCCTGCGTGAGTCCGGGAGTGTCGCTCGTGCGCGCGAGCGCCTTCTGCCGAGTGAGCGAGTTGATGATGCTCGACTTGCCAACGTTCGATCTGCCGATGAGCGCCACCTGCGGCGTGCCGTCATCCAAAAGCTCGTCGGTGCCGTTCACGCCCCGCATGAATTTTGCCGAAGTGATCTGCATATATGAAGTGTCTGCGAAACCTTTTATTCTTCCTCCCCGCCGCCCTCCTGGAGTAGCCTCAACATCGTGTCGATCTTTGTGTTCATAGCAGCGATCTGGCGCGTGAGATCGGCGATACTTTTGCCGCCAGCGGCAGATGCTGGAGCGCTGAAGGCCGACCCCGCGCTTGCGGAAAATTTCTTCTTGCCCGCTAGTGCCTCCCGTGGCGTGCCGAAGCAATCTTTGCAATAGACCGGCTTCGTGCCATCCGGGCGGAAGGGGACTTGGCACCGTTTTCCACAGTTGCTGCACACCGCGTCGAACTTTTGGAAGGCACCATTAGCAGTTTCATTGCGCTTACCAGAGAAACTGCGGGAGTCTCGATGGCCGGCCGTTCGCGGTCGCGCGGGGCCATAGCTTGGCCGGCCGCTGCCTGTATGGCTGGTGCTTGTGCGGCCACTGTACGCCTTTTTGAATTTATTCATCACCGAAGAGTAGCTTTTTCTACTCCCAAAAGCAATGAACGCGATCAAGCGTATTGAGCGAATAGAATAGGATATTACTATGCCTCCCGCCGATATGCTATAATGGACAGGTAAGGTTTTAGGAGAGTTTTCCTATGATTTATCGCTAATTTATGCAAGAAATCGCATTACGGGAGCGGATTCCTGAGTCGGTGCTACCGCGCCCAAAAGGGGTCTATAATCGGTCGAAGTATGCCTTCTGGAAAATGATATACCCCCTCCATAACACGGGGAGGGATATCCTTTTGTCCACCGGGCTCATCCACCACCCCTATGCGAGCGGCAGGCAGGATTTCATGCTCGGAATGCTCGCGCCGGGCAAGTCAGCAGAGGTATTCGTAAAGCATCTGGGCGAGCAGGGATTTTATAACCACTTTATTGCATGGAAGGACTCCGGCGAGATCGTGAGCGTGCGGCGGCCGGTGGACTTTGAATGGCAATACCACATCCGCCTCTTCGCCGATGGAGAGGTGCGCGGTCACTATGAGTACACGCCGGAGAGTCATCCGATATGGCACTATTACGAAGTGCGGCAGGAAGAGCGCCGCGATGACTTTTTAAATTTTTTGGGAGACTTGATCGTGCCCGCGTCAATTGACCCGTCCGCTTCCGCTCTCGGCGAAAATTAAATCCCACACCGCGCCTGCGGCATTTTTTGTCGGACCTTTCAATGGAAAGTGGTGGAGGTCGATGAACGGCAAGCTGTTACATTCGATCACCCCGCATTTTTGATCTTTCCACGAGCGTGCCATGTCGTCGATCATGAAGTCCACGCCGACGAGCGGGTCGTCGAGCACTTCGGCGATGTGTAAAAATAATTTTTCGTTATCGGGATGGATGTCGGTGGTCTCCGTCGTTGACGCACCGTACGAGCGGCTCACTTTTGGGTGGATGATCACCATTCTCCCGGCGGCAGGAACGGACTCGAGCGAAAGTTTTTGCTCTTTCAATATTTGTATCGTCTCCTCGCCGAGCGGGAGCTCGTGGAAGATCGGCCCGTGCCGCAGTGGATTTTTATTTTCTTCAACGATCAATTGATGGATGGTGTGCTTGCCGTCGCCGATCACGTGCGGTGGTTCGCGGCGCATGACGCCCGCGATCTTCCCGCCCACGAGCGTGATGCGGAACACAAAGCCCACGAGCTCTTCTTCAACGACGACGCGCGGCGAAAGCTCTTTCGCTTTTTTGAACGCGTGGCGTAGGGCTTCGACATCCGTGATGTGGATATACGTGTGGCGGCTGCGGGAGCCGATGGAGGGTTTTATGATGACGGCGGTGTTTTCATTGACGACGATTTCATGGAATATTTTCTCTGCGGCTTTTACGCTTGCCACGCTTGCGCCGCGTGGGACGGGAACGCCCGCTTTGCGAAACTTCTTTAAAATAACGCCCTTGTCGTCCATCCAGTCGAGCGCCGCCTCGTGCGCGGCGCGCGGGCGGGGGAGCCCGTCAAAGCCGCGTGTATCCGCGCCGTACGTGGCATAGAAGATCTCGCGCGGCAGGCCAAACGGCCGGAATTCACGCATGACGATGCCGCGGCGCTCGGCCTCTTCCCAGAGCACCCGCGTCCGCCAGTTCACTTTGTCATCCGGCTGCGTTTTGATCTCGCCTAAGCCGATCGCCGCGAAGAACCGCGCCGTCACGGGCGCAAGCCGCCCCGGCCGCGCCTTTGCGAGCAGAGGCTTGATCCCGCGCCAGATCGCGGCGGGTGGCGCTTCCATCACACCCACGACCGCGTTCGCGCGGACGGACCATCGCTCAACAGCGTGCGAAACCCCCGCCGGACCGCAATCCGGACAATACGCGCGCACGTTTTGATGAGTGTCTGACATACGCTGTATAGTATAGAAAATTTTTTCTTGAAGCGCTATTGTGAGAAGCCCATTAATCCTCGGCCGATAATCCGTAAGCCGGAGCCCGGACTTTGAATTCACCCGCGATTAACTTTGAACAGTATTGTAATGGACAACCTGAAAAGAAGTTGTGCTTGTAAATGGTATATTCGAAACACAATTAATTTTATATCTATAATCAATCCTTCCGGTGAATTGACCGCCCAGCATGGTCCCAAAAGCAGAGAGGGAGGGCAAATCGCACGTGGCTCCGTTCGGAGGAGTAACTGATTGAAGGGTGGAAGTTGCTAAATTTGGTACAACTAACACGTCCAACTCGAGAACGCTGTGATAAAGCCCATCGGATTCTTGGGTGCTTGTGGTGAGTTGAGTTGGCTGGAAGACGACAGGTTGGCCCGCTGGATACAGAATGACTGGAAGAAGATTAAAAACTTCATTAAGAGTTGTGTGTGTTGAAGAAGTTAATTGGATGTCTTCGGAAAAACTCGCATCAGAAAGTGAGGACGGGGATGAAGAAGTTTGATTATAGAAGTTCATTGTTTGCACGCTTATTGAAGACGAAGAAGTCGGGAATGCGGAACGCAAAAGAGCTAAAACTCCCAATAAGGCATAAATTATTGCTCCCGCAATAAATAAAAAATAAAGCAGAATCACCCACCATCTTACGCCCTTAGCGTTTTTAATATCCTCCTTTCTATCCGTGATGGATTTATCGAACTCCGTAATGAATGGCAATCTCATAGCTCAATTCTAGCAAGGATACCCTCATTTCCACTAATCAAAAATGCACCATTGCTGGGATCTTTAAGAATAGCAATCCGTAAGCTAAAAAGAAAAAAGGCAGTCCGTGCGCGGGACTGCCTCTGGGATGAAACGCTCTTGCGACTAGCCGCCCGTTCGAGCAGAAGCGAGCAACTCGCGCTCATTCTTCTCCCAAAACCGACGTTTCCCATGCTCCGGGCATTCATTGATATAAAGCCCCGGGACCTTTGCCGCCTCGACGAGAAAAAGCTGTTGGGGCCCGCTCGCAGAAGATAACAGGCTAGGGATATCTACCTCGTAATGCCGGCAACTGAATGTGTCCGATTCCACGAAAACACTCGATGTTGCCATCCATACCTCGCTTTCCAGGGGTTCTTCACCCAAAACGGGGAGTCCGTAAAGGGTAAGCAGCTTGTTAACCATCGCTATTTGGGCTGAGAACAAACTGTCGGTTCCCAGAAAAATTAGACCGACCATTGATCCACCTCCATGCTAATCAAAGGACACAGACATTTTAATAGATATTTCAAATTTGTCAATCAAAAACCCGCCTTGCAGCGGGTTCTTGGCTGGCGATCCGTAAGCTGGATCACGCAAATCCCGGGAAGAAGTCTGTCTTGATGTGCGTCATCGGCACACCCATCTCGCGGAGCGTTTTGTGGAACGCATTCGTCATCGCGTGAGTGCCGGAGATATAGAACATGCGCTCGTGGTAATCGGGGATGTCGCGTTTGATAGTTTCCGCGTCAATGCGCTTGCCGTTGCCCGTGATGATGTAGTCGGTCTTCAATCCGATCTTGTGCGCTGCCTCATCGAACACATCGCGGTACGCGATTTCGCCGGCTGTGCGGTTGGAATAGAATAGCACTGCATCGCGTTGCTCGCCCCGGTCGACAAGGTCTTTTACCATACTGCGGAACGGCGTGATGCCAATGCCGCCCGCGATGAACGCCAATTTTTGCGACGGATCTTTTGGCAATGTGAAATCGCCAGCGAGAGCCCCGGCCACGATCGTATCGCCCGGCTTGAGCGAGTGAAGTTTCTTTTTGAAACTACTCGATGGCTCATAGAATTTTATACCGAACTGTAGCGTGTCCTCCGTGGGCGACGATGCGATCGTAAAGTAGCGCCGGTTGCCGCGCCCATCCACTTTTTCATGGCCGAGCGTCCACTCCAGATATTGCCCCGGGCGAAACGACAGTTTTTTATCTGGCGTAAAGGTAAAGTGGTGGATATCGCCGCTTATCGATTCTTTTTCTTTGAGCGTGAGCACGCGCTTGCCCTTCGGGCTGACTATATAAGAGAAGATATTGCCGACGAGGAGCGCGAGCTCCGGCGAAGAGGTGACGGCGCCGACTGCTATGAACGGCGAGAAGAGCGCGCCGACGATCGCGCCGTAGATCATGCGCCAGCGGCGCGTCGGCGGCGTGGTGACCGGCTCCGTCAACATGATGGAGGCAAAGAAGAAGAGTGGCGTGTGCACAAGCGCCTTTTCAATGGTTGAGACAGGATCAAATCCGATGTGCGTCACGACATCACTCGCGAGTGCGAACACAAGGAACGTGAGCGCGAGGTCAAAGCGCTGGATCTTGCGCAGAATGAGCGCGCCGCCCACGATCACGAACGCCAGCATTGCGAGATTGCCGCCGATCCACCAGCTTGCTGTACCGCCGAACGCGAGCGCCGTCACCGCCGCCGCGAGCGCCGCCGGATTGAAGATATGTTTCTTATCAATGGTGAGAACGTATTTTGAGGCCATCGCGAGCACCGCGGCCCACGCGAGGAAGATGACGGTCGAAGCATCGTTCGGTAATCCGGGCGTGATAATGAGCGCGAGGATGAGTGCGGTGATGTACGCCGACTCCGAGTTTTGCGGCACTTTCATGATCGTGGCGCAGATGCCGCTTGCCGCCCACGCGGTGAGCACCAAGAAGAGCGTGGAGAAGATGATGGCGATCGGGCTGTAGGGGAGGATGCCGACCGCGCCAAAGATCGCCGCGATCGCGAGGAGAATGATCAGGTAGTACATCACGAGCCGATACATCGTGATGTTATTCAAGAATCGGTCGATGAAGTTCATGGTGTTTAGGAAGTGTATTTGTCGAATCCGGTCGTCATTGTGGCGACTTTGTTCTTGTCTATTATATATCCCTCGTAGCCGTGGAGTTGCTCTATAAAATTGATTCCGTCGGCGCCCATCGCGAACGCAGCGGTGGCAAAGCGATCCGCATCGTGGATATTCGGGCCGATCACGGTAAGCGATATGATCTCGCTGACCGGTTCATTCCCGCCATGCGGGTTATAGATGTGCAGGCCGCGGATGTAAGTGCCCGAAGTGGCCACGCCTTCCTCACTAACATAAACCACTTTGACGTTCTCGACCTCGTTGAACGGATTTTTTATTCCCACCGCCCACTTTTTGCTGTCCGCATTATGTCCGTGCGGTTGGATGTCGCCGCCGGCATCGATATAAAAATTCTCAAATCCCTTTTTCTCGAGCAGCTTCGCCGCGTTCCAGATCGCCCATCCTTTTACAAGTCCCGACGGATCATAATTTCCTGCCGGCGTTTTGATGTCAAAGTAGCCCTTGGTCTGTTGTTTTGTTTCCTCGCACATCGCGAAGACGAGCTGCATCTCCTCACTCGCATCAGTGAGCGCAAGCTTGCCTTGGTTGATGGCTTCTATTTCACTCGTCGATTTGTATGTACTGAACCTTTCGTCAATGTGTCCAAAATAGGTGAAAACCTCATTAAAAATATCGTTGGTCGCTTTTGCGTCGACGATTTCTATGGTGATGGGCATGCCCATCATGACGCGGGTCTCTTTCATCAGCTCTTGGCCTCTGCGAGCGCGGATGCGAGCGACTGTTGGAAGGCTTCGGAGTCCTGCGTCGCTCCGGAAACGATGTTGACATTCGCGCTTTGCGCGGTGATCGCCTCCTGCCGCAATTGCGGAAGCGCGAACGCGCTCACCTGGCCTGAATGTCCGCCGCTCGGCGCCTGCGGGAATTGCACGTCAACGATCGCGCCGCCCTGGATGACCACCGTTGCCTGAAGCTTTCCATAGAACGCGTCGGCAACACTGCCGGTGTAAGTGCCGTCTTTGTACTGGCCGGTCGTCGTGGCGGTGGTGCCCACCGAACCAGCCCCACTATTAACCAGCGCTAAGGTCTGCGCATCGGTATATCCTGTCGCCGGGGAAATACCGTTCGCGGCCTGGAACTTCATGAGCGCCTCAAGCGTCATCGGCCCGAAGTAACCGGTCGGCGCCGAGACCCCGGCGAGATAATTGTTGGTGATGAGGAATTTTTGGAGCGTCAGGACCTGGGATCCCGTGGTGCCGAATCCGAAACCAACGGCGGCACTTGAGGTTGCGGTTCCCGGCGGATTGCCGGAAGGCGGCGTGGTGGTCGGAGTTGAGGTCGGCCCGGTGGTGCTGGGTGTTCCCGACGGCCCCGTCGCCGGAGCAACCGCAACGGACGACGAATCGTTGTTGGCGAATATGCTATACGCGATGAGCGCGATGACAAGAACCCCGCCGATCAAATACTTTTTCATAGGTCAGAGTATACCTCGTCCGATACGAGTTGGCGAGGTGTTTTGGTGCGGCGCGGCATTTGCTCTATAATATGATGACCATGGATATCCCAAAACCAGGCGACGATTTTTTCAATTTTGTGAACGGGAAGTGGATCGAAGAGAATCCGATCCCGCCCGAAGAGTCCCGTTGGGGATCGTTTTACGCACTGCGTGTGGAAGTGGAGAAACAGATCAAAGCGATCCTGGACGGAGTTGCCACGAAGAGCGATGCGGATCTGGACGACAATGCGCGGAAAGTCCGGGACTTTTATCGGACCGGCATGGATACGGAAAAACTCGATGCACTAAAAGATGCTCCACTGAAAAATGTTTTCACGATGATAGACGGCGTCTCTGAAGTTGCGGGCCTTTCGCCGCTCCTGGGAACGTTGCACCGTCAGGGGATAAGTGTGTTTTGGGGATGCGGCGTCGATCAGGATCTAAAGAACAGCGACATCATGGCACTCTATTTCGGTCAGGACGGCTTAAGTCTGCCCGACAGAGATTACTATTTGAATGACGATGAAAAGAGCCGTGAGGTTCGGGCAAAATATTCCACATATGCCGATCGCATGCTTTCACTCTCAAGCGCCATTGCAAAATACGAACCAGTGCAGAAGGTATTCATTGATATTGAAACGCGACTTGCCAAGGCATCAATGACGCAAGTGGAATTGCGTGATATAGAAAAGCAATATAACAAGATGACGCCGGTTGAACTCGCAGCGATTTCCCCGCGCGTGGATTGGGGAAAATATTTCGAAGCGATGAAAGCCCCGGTTCCCGAATACATGATCGTGTGTCAGCCGGAATTTATGAAGGTGGTGAACAGTATCTTTGAAGAGGTTGCGCTCGAAGATATTAAAGCGTATGTCCGGTGGCGCGCGCTGAACGGGACAGCCAATTTCTTGAATGAGGATTTCACCAAAGAAGTCTTCGATTTTTATGGCCGCACATTTGGCGGAGCGACGGAAATGAAGCCGCGTTGGCGGAGGGTGCTCAGCGTTGTCGATAACATGCTTGATGAGGCCGTGGGGCAATTATATATAAAGGAGCATTTTAGCGAAGCGGCGAAGGAGAAGATAAAAGATCTTGTGGAGCACCTCACCGCGGCATACAAAACGCGTATTAAAAACCTGGATTGGATGAGCGTTGAAACAAGGGAAAAGGCGCTCGCCAAGCTTGCCACGGTCACAAAAAAATTAGGGTATCCGGATAAGTGGAAAGATTTTAGCGCCCTCGAGATCGGCACGGATTCATATCTGCAAAATTATGTCCGGGCTCATGTGTTTGAATTTGATCGCCGAATGAAAAAAATCGCCAAGCCGGTGGATAGGTCCGAATGGCATTGTTCGCCGCAGACGGTAAACGCATTCTATTCGCCACCGATGAACGAGATCACTTTCCCTGCGGCGATCTTGCAACCGCCATTCTTTTATGAAGATATCGATGATGCGATGAATTTCGGTGGCATCGGCACGTTCATCGGCCACGAACTCACGCACGGATTCGATGATCAAGGCGCACTTTTCGATCCTCATGGTAATTTACAAAACTGGTGGACCAAAGAAGACAAGGATCGTTTTGACGAGAGGACCACGCACCTCGCGGAGCAATTCGATGCATACGAGCCGTTGCCGGGACTTCATGTGAATGGAAAGTTGACGCTCGGTGAAAATATCGCCGACCTCGGAGGATTGTTGATCGCTTACGACGGATTGGTGTTGGCGCTCGGTGGACAAGAGGCCGCGGCGAAAGCGCCGGTCGTTGAGGGAATGACCCCGTTCCAAAGATTTTTTAAGAATTTGGCGATAGCTGAGCGGGCCAATTTGAGGGAAGAAGCGTTGCGGACACAGATTCAGACGGATCCTCACTCGCCGGGTTTTTATCGTGTGAATGGGCCGCTTTCCAATATGGTGGAATTCTACGAAGCATTCGATGTGAAGCCGGGCGACAAACTTTATAGAGAAGAATCCGATCGCGTGAAGATCTGGTAATAATAGTTTTTTAGATAGTTTTAATCGCCATTGTTGTATGCTCCACGCATGACAACAAAAAAACTATCTGCGGTGCTTGTCGCGATCCTCGCGGCCGCTTCCGCGTTCGTTCCCTTGGGTGCCGCTCGCGCGGCATATCGGTTCTCGGATTTTCAGGGAAAGCCGCCGGTGCACGTATACAAGTCGGCACAATCGAAGCCTTCCGGCGTGACACCGGCGGAGATAAAAAAGATCTATAACCTTCCCGCCACCGGCGGGAAGGGGACGATCGCGCTCATTGACGCCTACGATGACGCGAACATGGAGAGCGACCTCGCGGCGTTCGATAAGCAGTTCAACCTACCGGCGTGCACGACGGCGAACGGTTGTTTTGAAAAGCATAAGATGGCAACGTCGACCATTTTGAATAGTGGCTGGGCGATGGAAACGTCGCTCGACGTAGAATGGGCGCACGCGATCGCGCCGAACGCGAAGATATTACTCGTGGAGGCAAAGACGCCGAGCGGCGCGAACCTTTTGAGCGCGATCGATTACGCGACGTCGCGGAAAGATGTCGTCGCGGTCTCCATGAGCTGGGGCGGCGCGGAATTTTCCGATGAATTGACGTACGACACGCACTTCGTGAGCAAAGCAAACCCGAGTATGGCATTCTTTGCGTCGTCCGGCGACGATGGCGCGGGCGCCAGCTGGCCCGCGTCCTCGCCGAACGTGATCGGCGTCGGCGGCACGTCATTGGAACTCGCGTCGAGCGGCGCGCTCATCGCGGAGAGCGCATGGTCGGGGAGCGGCGGCGGCGTGAGCGCATACGAAAAAGAGCCGGCGTGGCAGACAGCGTACAAGATCTCAAAAGCAAACGGCATGCGCGCGATTCCGGACGTCTCGTACGACGCCGATCCAGCGTCGGGATATCCGATCTACATCACAACGGGCACTGGCAGCAAAGCGAAAGGCGCGTGGGACACCGTCGGCGGCACAAGCGCAGGCGCACCGCAGTGGGCCGCGATCCAGGCGCTCGGCGGCTCCGCCGTGCTTGCCAAGTTCTACACCGATAAGGCCTCCACGAGCACGCTCAAATATTTCCGCGACATCACGAGCGGCTCCAACGGCGACTGCCAGTATTACTGCGATGCCCGCAAGCGCTACGATTACGTGACGGGTTTGGGCAGCCCACAAACCACCAAGTTCTAAAACAGGGCGGATTCTCGCCTCCAGGCAGATGACCGTTCGGCGAGAATCCGCCCTGTTTTACTATTAGATTTATCCTCTGAAACATGCTAAAATATCTGTATTGCCAGAGAGGCATTTTTTAACGAAAAATCCAATAAAAGTGGCCCAAGAATCAACAAAGCAAGAAGCAAACAAGGAGGTCAAAAAAGCCTCAAAAGCCCCGGTTAAAGTTGAGGCCAAGGCCAGCAATAAAGGGAGTGCCACGTACGGGGCGAAGGACATCACTGTTCTTGAAGGATTGGATCCTGTTCGCAAGCGACCGGGTATGTACATCGGTTCCACGGGGACTACCGGATTACATCACCTGATCTGGGAGATCGTGGACAACGGCATCGACGAAGCGATGGCGGGCTATGCCAAAACCATCACCGTGGAACTCCTGCCCGACAATAAAGTGAGCGTTCAGGACGACGGCCGCGGCATTCCGGTGGACATCCATCCGCAGACCAAAAAATCCACGCTCGAGACCGTTATGACCGTCCTCCACGCAGGAGGAAAGTTCGGCGGAGAAGGATACAAAGTCTCCGGAGGATTGCACGGCGTCGGCGCATCGGTGGTGAATGCGCTTTCGTCATGGGTCAAAGTGGAAGTCGAACGCGACGGCGGATTATACGTCCAAGAATACAAACGCGGCAAGCCGGAATATAAAGTGAAGAAGCTTGGCGCGTCCAAAGGGCACGGCACGAAGACCACGTTCTCTCCCGATCCGGAGATCTTCTCCGAGATGGAGTTCAACGACAAAGTGATCCTGGAGCGTTTGCGCCAGCAAGCGTATCTTACGAAAGGCATCCGCATCAATTTCCACGATCGCCGCAAGCCGGTACCGTATTTCTACGGATTCTATTTCGAAGGCGGCGTGCTCTCGTACGTGAAATATCTCTCACAAAAAAAGAACCGCCTCAACGAGGATATTTTTTATGTGGAGAAGGAAGCGGAGAAAC
Source organism: Minisyncoccota bacterium (assembly GCA_036510525.1). Lineage (GTDB taxonomy): Bacteria > Patescibacteriota > Minisyncoccia > UBA6257 > 2-01-FULL-56-20 > JAKAGE01. Next base: position 20,430 of record DATCDU010000011.1, on the reverse strand, counting down.
TGGATATCGAGGTCGGATTCCTGTACGTGGATGATACTCGCGTCATGGAGATGAGCTTCGCCAACAACATCAATACCCCGGAAGGGGGTATGCACCTGACCGGTTTCCGTTCCGCGCTCACCCGCACGCTTAACAATTACGCCCGCTCCGAGGGGTGGCTGAAGGAGAAAGAAGAAAACCTGACGGCCGACGATGTGCGCGAAGGATTGGTCGCCGTCGTCTCGGTAAAGCTCACTGACCCGCAGTTTGAAGGCCAGACAAAAGCAAAGCTTGGCAACCCGGAAGCGCGCACTGCTACGGAGGCCGTCGTGAACGAGGCATTGAAGGAATTTTTAGAGAAGCATCCGCAGGAAGGAAAAGCCATCATCCAAAAAGTTATCCTTACCGCAAAGGCGCGGCTTGCGGCAAAGGCGGCGCGTGAAACCGTGCTGCGCAAGGGCGCGTTCGAGGGACTCACACTCCCGGGCAAGCTCGCGGATTGCACATCCAAGATCGCCGCGGAGTCGGAGCTATTTATAGTAGAGGGAGATTCCGCAGGAGGCACGGCCAAACAGGGCCGCAATCGGCACACGCAGGCGATCCTTCCGTTGCGCGGCAAGCCCCTCAACGTGGAGCGCGCTCGTCTCGACAAGATGCTCGCGAACGCGGAGGTGCGCTCGCTCGTCATCGCGATCGGCACCGCGATTGGCGAAGAGTTCAGTATGGAAAAATTGCGCTACCACAAAATCATCATCATGACGGATGCCGACGTTGATGGCGCACACATTCGCACGCTCCTTCTCACGCTGTTCTATCGCTACTTCCGCGAAGTGGTGGACGGCGGATACGTGTACATCGCTCAGCCGCCGCTTTATCGCATTCAGCTTGGCAAGAACGTGAAGTACGCATTCTCGGATGAGGAGAAAGATAAAGTGGTCACGGAAATGCAGAAGCTTGCGCCGGCCGCAGCGGCAGCAAAGAAGGCGGTGAAGAAAAAGGAAGTCGAAGCTGAGGATGAGGAAACTTCGGAAGAGTCGCCGGAAGGCGTCACTGAAGGGCAGGGCGACGGAAAGCGCCAGCCGAACATCCAGCGCTACAAGGGTCTTGGCGAAATGAATGCTGAACAGCTTTGGGTGACCACGATGAATCCGGAAGTGCGCTTGATGAAGCAGGTGATGGTAGAAGATGCCGAGAAGGCCGACAAGCTTTTTGATACCCTGATGGGCGACGCCGTGGAGCCCCGCAAGAACTTCATCCAGGCCCACGCCGCGACGGTGCAGAATCTGGATGTGTAGAGTTGTTAAAAAATCATTAAATAGTTTTTGACTTTTCTTTTAAATGGACTAAGATAATAGGCGAGACGATGTCTTACCTGAACGGCAGGTACGAATCCCGCTTGCTACGAAAACAACTCCTTCGGGGGCTGTTTTCGTTTTAGATAGTTTTAATGCTCTTTTTGTTAATCTGCTTTTGCCGGTGGAAGATGGGCCTGTCGTTTATTTGGTAGGACACCGTCTTTAGCAAGCGGGAAAAGTGGGTTCGATCCCCTCCAGGTCCACCGGTGCGCCCGGGCTGTGGTTGGCACAGTTCGGGCGCGTGCCCTCGGTTTTCCTGAGGCGTATTCCCGTTTGACGCCAAGCCCCGCCAGTGCTACACTCTTATTACCTCCAACCGCGAGTATAGCGGTATTTTAATTGGAAAAAACAGCCAGAAAATAGAAATCATGTTTGCCCGGATAACAAAATTTTTTAGGGAAGCGCAGCAGGAGATCCGTCACGTCAATTGGCCGACGCGCCAGGAAGCGACGCGCCTCACCCTCATCGTGATCGGGATCGCCGTGGGCCTCGCGATCTTTTTGGGCTCGTTCGATTATCTTTTCTCGTTCTTGATAAAGAATTTTATTTTGGCGTAATATATTAATATATAGAGTAGGGCATTATGGCACTCAATCATCCAAGTTCAGGTACAGAGAACCAAAAACCGGCAGTACGGCAGTGGTACGCCGTGCAGACGTATTCGGGCTATGAAGAAGCGGTCTCGCGCTACTTGAAACAGCGCGTGGAATCGCTCGCGATGGGCGACAAGATTTTCAATATTCTCGTCCCGAAGGAGAAGAAGATAAAAGTGAAGGCCGGCAAGCGCACGACCGTGGAAGAGAAGATCTATCCCGGATATGTTCTGGTCGAGATGATCCTTACCGAGGATTCGTGGTACGTGGTGCGCAACACGCCGCGCGTGACCGGCTTCGTCGGTCCCGATAACACGACGCCGACGCCGCTCTCCAAAGACGAAGTGGATTTCCTCCTCGCGCGCACCGGCGAGGGCGACAAGAAGATGATCCTTGACTTGAAGGTGGGTGATCTGGTAAAAATAACCGACGGTCCGTTCAAGGAATATGACGGAAAGATCTCCGAGGTCAACGAGGAGAAGGGTAGCATCAAGGTTTTGGTGCCTATCTTCGGCCGCGACACCGCAGTAGAGCTTGATTCGCTCCAGGTAAGAAAAGTATAACGTTATTAGATAACCAACCCATTATATGGCCCCAATCATATCCCAGCAGTGCTTTTTCTGCTCGCAGAACTTAAAGAACATCGACTACAAGGAGATCGACCTTTTGCGCCGGTTCGTTTCGAGCCAGGCAAAGATCATCGACCCGCGTCACACGCACGTCTGCGCCAAGCACCAGCGCAAGCTCGCGACAGCTATAAAGCAGGCGAGGTTCATGGCATTACTGCCGTACGTTCGCAAATAGATAGGGAAGACCGACGTAAAGTCGGCCTTTTTATTTCGCATGCTATAATAGACGAATATGTTTTCCCTTAACCAAAAACTCTTCCCCTTCTTCTACGCCGCCGGGCATCACAACGCGTTTTGGGACGTGCTCGCGATATTCTTTGCAGAATATTTGCCATATCTGCTCGTGCTCGCGTTCCTCGTGCTCGTCTATTACCAAAAGGGATGGCGGCGAAAGGTATATCTTTTTTGCGAAGGTGCGCTTGCGATCATCCTCGCGCGCGGGATCGTGGCGACGGCCATCCACTATTTCTATCACGAGCCGCGCCCGTTCTCTTTTTATAGCTTCACGCCGCTCGTGAGCGAGAGCGGATGGTCATTTCCGTCGGGGCACGCTGCGTGGTTCTTCGCGCTCGCGCTCGCCGTCTGGTTCGCCAACCGCAAGTGGGGATGGTGGTTCCTCGCGCTGTCCGTGCTGATGGGCCTCGCGCGGATCTACACCGGCGTCCATTGGCCGCTCGACATCCTAGGCGGCGCGGTGGTGGGCTTGCTGTCCGCGTGGCTGATTCACTGGTTGCTCGCCGGGAGTAGGAAGGGATTGGGTGAGGCTTAGGGATGATATTTCACTGCGCCTCTTTGACCGCTGCCAATTCATGCTCCAAGTTCGATAGCACCATTTCCTGCTCCTGATCCGAGAGATTATCAAAAATTGATTCCCAATAGCGGAGCTCGGCCGCATCCTCGTGAATGGCGATCAACCGCTCTATGGTCTCGTGGAGCTTTGCCTTACGCGTGTTCATTGAGATTGAGCGAGATAAGTCCGGGATCGTTCGTGGCGAGCTCGATCATGGAACGCCGGACGTCTTCGATGAGTGACTGCTTATCCTTTATAAAATCCCCGGTCTTTTCCATGAATGATGCCGCAGAAGGCATTCGTTCTCGCGCAAGCGCGGAGGCCTTTTCCAAAAGATCGGGACCGAACTCCATCGTGCCGAGCGTTGCGGCGATGCCCCGGGCGGCGATCGCTTCCTTTTCCATTCCGGAAAGCTGGAGTACATAGAAAAGTCCGAGGAATCCGGCGATCGCCGCGTAATTCAGTCGTTCCCTGGCATCGAGTTTCTTCCCAACGAATGTCTCGCCGCGTGCGGCAAACGTGGCGAGCGCCGCTATGTCCAAGCCGGGCGTAAGCAAGAGTGCGGTTTCGGCGATTTTTCGTTTCGTGATATCTTGTAGCATCTCCGCGCGTTCCTCTCGAAAACCTTCCATCGCTACTTCCGTTTCGGTATCCGTCTCGAACGCCGGTTCCATTTCCATCCGCATCGCTTTATGATTTTGGTTCTGGTTGCATGCTCGTGCAGTACGCACAGCGCTTTGCTTTGGCGGGGATGCTGCTGAGGCACTCAGGGCAAACTTTCGTGGTAGCTTCCGCCGCCGGGCCGGGCTTTTTGTGCTTAGCGCTCAGCTTATTGATCGGGAGTACGATAAAGAAGTAGATCGTGGCGGCGGTGATCAGGAACGAGATGAGGTTGTTGATGAAATCTCCGTAGAGGAACTGGCTGCCGTTCACCGTGAAGGAGAACGTGGAGAAATTGGGCTGTTTGAAGATAGCGGCGATGAGCGGGGTCATCAGGTCCTTCACGAGCGATGACACGACGCTGTTGAACGCGGCGCCCACCATGACGCCGACCGCCAGGTCCACCACGCTCCCGCGCAGGATGAATTCTTTAAACCCTTTCAACATTGTTTTCTTGTATCTTCCTGATTATATAATATCCGAGGGGCAGAACAATGATGACGCCGAACGTATACCACTCAAGATACGTTCCCGAATAGCGCACCGCCCTGCCTAAAAAGTAGCCGATCAGGAGCAGTGCGCTCGAGCGCACTGCGTTCATCGGCGTGATGTACTCCAAAAATTTCTGATACGCCATCTTTGATGCCCCAGCGGCGATGAGGAACAGCGATCCAATGCCATACGACGCCTTGCTGACAAGCAGTGTCTTCCCCGGATGCTTCTCATAATGCTGTTCCACTTTCTCAAGCCGCGCCGGTGTGATGTGGAGAAACTTTATCCGCTCGACGAAGCCCCTTCCGCGGCTGCCGAGCCAGAAATAAAAAGAATCGGAGATCAGATCTCCGGCGAACACCACTAAAAATGTGGGGACAAAACTTAGAATGCCGAGCGATATGAGAAATCCCGACACGAGTGTGATGATGGGACCCTCAAGCGTGGCGATCGGGAAGATGATCGCGTACTTATACTGAATGATGAACCGGAAAAGTTGGCGCGACACCAGAGTATTTTACTGCATTGCCAGGTTCTGGTCGAGGATGACGATCTCTGCGTGTTCTATACCAAAGTTGACCGCCTGGCCGACGGTGGGCATCCAAATGTCCACGCGGCCGCCGAACTTTGCGCTCGTCCGGTCTTCAACCGTGAAGACCTTAGTGCCGAAGAGCGCGGGGATCTCTATTTGGGTTCCGAAGGGAAGGAAGTTGGCCGCCACGATCCCGTCGCTCACCATGGCGCCGGAGGCGGTGATGAGGGGGTGGTCGGACGTCTCATCCGGCGCGCTCGTATAGGCCGTTACCCAGACGGTTTTGGTGGCTGCGACGGTTGCCGCCACGGCCCGGGTGGCCGGAGCCGCCGGAAGAGTTGTTTGCGCGGGCTGGACCGCAGTATCGGCCTGGATGGTTGCCGGATAGGCCAGAAGACCTATGACCGCGAGGGCCTTAAGGCAATTGACCACTTTCCCAATAAAATAGCCCCTCGCGGGGCGCATGGTACTCATTTATTTGTACTTTCAGCTTAGCAGACCACTCCCCAAAAGTCAACCGAACGTCTAAGGTGGAGGTCGGGGCGGTTTTGTGCCTCAATAGGCTATATTTTACGGTTTATCCAGGAAATCCAGCACTATTTTGCGTACCTCAGCGGCATTTTCGGCGTCCATGAGGCGCATCCGGAGCTCTTTGGCGCCGTCGAAGCCGCCCTGGCCATCGTCGTGAGCGCTGGTATAGGATTTATAGTGCTTTTTCATAACGTCGAAGTTCTTGAGCCGCCCGTCCTGGCCGATCGTTTTGGGATTATCGCTCCGGTAGAGCTTTTCAAAGAGCTCTGTGTGAGTCACCAGGCGTTCGAGCCGCTCGCGGATGCCGGGCGTCCGACCGGAGAAGAACCAGGGGTTGCCGAAGATGCCGGAGCCCACCATCACCCCGTCCATGCCGGATTCGGCCGCTTTCGCGCGGCCGTCCTCGAGAGAACGGACGTCGCCGTTGCCGAGAAGGACAGTTTGGGGAGTAATCCGGTCGCGGAGGGCGACGATCTTCGGCGCCAGCTCCCAGTGGGCGTCCACATCAGACATCTCGGCGCGAGTGCGGAGGTGGACGGTAAGCGCCGCCAGGTCTTCCTCCAAAAGTGCCGTCAGCCACTCCTCCATTTCATCCATGCTTTTATAGCCGAGCCGCGTCTTTACCGAAACGGGCAGGCCGCCGGCGCCGCGCTTGAGCGCGCGGATGATCTCTTTTGCCCGCGCCGGATCTTTAATGAGCGACGCCCCACCGCCGGACTTTTCCACGCCGCGGTCCGGACAGCCAGTGTTGATATCGATGCCGTCAAAGCCGAGCTTCTGGATGAGTGGTCCGACCTCCTCGAACTGCTCCGGCTTTCCACCAAAGATCTGCGCCACGATCGGGCGCTCGGCCCGGTTGTCTTTATCGAACCAGAGGTCGGTCAGCAACTTCTCGCGTCCGCGCGAGAGCAGTCCTTCCACGGAAACGAACTCCGTCCAAAAGACATCCGGCTTACCGCACTCCGCGAACATGCGCCGAAACGCCGCGTCCGTGACGTTCGCCATCGGCGCCTGCGCCATGATCGGGCGGGGGAGCGTGAGCCAGAAGTTTTTGTCGTTGTTCATCGTGCGTTATACTATAAAGTAATTATGGACCTTCTTACAAGGAGTTCAGAGTCGGGTAGGCGCAAAATAATTTGCTACAATTAAAGAAAATAACATTAACTTCATGACAATAAACTATTGGGCGGTGCTTGCGAGTGCGGTGGCATCGATGATCGTTGGTGGGCTGTGGTATGGGCCGCTGTTCGGCAAGACGTTTATCAGCGCGCACGGCTGGGATAAGCGCAGTAAAGAAGAGCAGAATGCGATGAAGAAGGGGATGGCGTGGAATTATTTGTGGCAGTTCATAGCGAGCGTGGTCATGTTCAGTGTTCTAAACATCATGATTGTTTCTACTGGCTCGCTTGGTATAATGGGCGCCATTCATATCGCGCTGTTACTTTGGCTTGGCTTCGTCGTGACGCTGGCTTTCGGTAATACGCTTTGGGGAGGCAAGATGATTTTCTTCTGGTTGAGCATTGGTAATATGTTTCTGACGCTCGTCATCGCAGGTGCCATCATCGGCGGTTGGAGATAGAGAAATAATAGTTTTAACCTCTTTTTAATATTGGCGTGATAGTGTTTTCGGATGCACCGGAAATATATTGCGTTAATGATCCTGTTGGCGATCGTTGCGATTGCGTTATTTATAGCTGCGCCAAAAGTTTTTACCAGAAAAGAGGAGGCAATTCCGACAAGCGGTGCGTTGTCGCTCATTACCGAGCCGGATGATGGCGTCGCGCCGGTGCTCGCTATGATAAATGGTGCACGTGCGTCGCTCGATCTCGTGATGTACGAGCTGGATGATGCGCGGATCGAATCGGCGCTCGCCGCGGACGAGCGGCGCGGCGTAGCGGTGCGGGTCATCTTAAGTGGGGGATATAACGGCGCGTCGTCCACCACGCCAGCCACGATGAATGCCGCGGCGTATGATTTTTTGGTGGCGCATGGCGTTTCGGTCCGTTGGTCGCCTGCATATTTTTCTCTAACGCACGAAAAATCATTGGTCATCGACGGCGATCGCGCGCTCATCATGACGTTCAATCTGGTATCAAAATATTACGCGACGGGCAGGGATTTTGGGATTATCGACGGCGACCCGCGCGATGTTGCGGCTATAGAGCATACGTTTGATGCCGACTGGGAGGGGAACGCGGCTGTAGCAGGTTCTGGAAATAATGGCGGCGCGGGCGATGACCTCGTGTGGAGTCCCGGCTCGGAGCCGGTGTTGATCGATCTCATCGCCAACGCGAAGAAATCACTCTATATTTATAACGAGGAGATGGACGATACCGACGTAACGAAGGCGCTCATCGACGCGGCGGAGCGCGGCGTTGCGGTCTACGTGGACATGACCGGCGCGGCAGAGTGGAAGTGGGAGTTCGAGGAGCTTACGACCGCAGGCGCGCATGTGCGCACATATGCCGATGACCCCGCCGCGCCGCTCTACATCCACGCCAAGATGATCGTGGCGGACGACGGGACTACGTCGGAACGCGCGTTCGTCGGCTCGGAGAATTTTTCACCGACATCGCTCGGCGAAAATCGCGAGCTTGGGGTTATTACGCGGGATCAGACGATCATCGCGTCGCTTGTGAAAACATTCACCGCCGATTGGCGTGGCGCGACGCCGTTCGCACTTTAGGCGTATAATGGATTATATGCTCACCATCAACAACATCGTCACCCTCTTCTGGATCGTTTTCGTGGTGTATTGGTTCGTCTCCGCGATCGGGGTCAAGGAGAACGTCAAAAGCGGCAGCTGGGCGCACTTCGCCGGCTTTCGTATTTTGGCCGCCGTCATCGTCGTCATTTTGCTGCAGGAAAGTTCATCCTGGAAATTTGTAGCATACCAATTCGATTTTGGCGCACAGGTGACGGGCACCATTCTTTGCGCCCTCGGACTCGGGATCGCGATCTGGGCGCGCGTCTATCTGGGCAGGAACTGGAGCGGGACGCCTTCCATGAAAAAAGACCACGAGCTTGTGACGTCGGGACCATATCAATATGTCCGTCACCCGATCTATACCGGCATGGTCCTCGCGCTCTTCGGTTCCGCACTTGCGGCGGGCGTTGTATGGTTCGTCATGTTCATTGTTTTTTCTGTGATGTTTCTCTATCGCATTCCGGTGGAGGAGCGCTACATGATGCAACTTTTCCCCGATCAGTATCCTGAATATAAAAAGAGGACGAAGGCACTGATCCCTTTTGTTTGGTAACAAAGATAAAAATAAGGCCTCGGAGAGTTCGAGGCCTCGATTGATGACTACGGGCCTGCGATACTCCCACTAGGAGAGTTTTGCGAGCCTGCAGAAACACATAAGCTTGATGAAGATCCATCCTGGATCGATCTCGTTCCATTTGTAGCGGAGCGAAGGACTCCCCGGTTTGTGATGGTGATTGTTGTGGAATCCTTCTCCCATCGTGATCCACGCTATCCAATGACTGTTGAAAGCCACGACTGGGAAATTTTTATATCCCCTGAAATGGCACCAGCCATTGATCAGATTGTTCAGGAAGAACAGGTAGAGGAACGCGTGTGTTCCGACGATGATGAGCATCGGCCAGAAGCCGAATACCAGCCATAGCACCACCATCCCGACCAAGGGACCGATCAATGTATGCCGAAAGATGGTCCGCTCCGCAAACGTCAACACGAGATTCTTTGCATACTTCATGGTCTCAGGATCGCGTGCTGCCTCCCGGTACAGGAAAATATTCCACAGTTGTACTGGCCACAGCCCGAGAAGAACTGGACTATGCGGATCGCCCTCCACGTCAGCGTGCGCGTGATGGCGAAGGTGGACTGCGACCCACTCTTTGCGTTTGATCCCGGTGGTCAACCAGAGCTTGAGCTGCATGAAGAACTCAAGGACACGATTGAACTTCACCGAGCGATGCGTTGACCCCCCGATGGAGGTAGACGGTGGTGAGAAGCGACGCGTCCTGTGTGATCAGGAATCCAATGAGCATATACGCCCACCAGGCAAGATGATGAAGATGGATCATAATGCACCTCCCTAGGGCATTACGTACTTTGAAGAACCACTATTAAATGTATAATGAAGCGCCCTTCAAAGCCACTCACGAATTTCCGCTCGCCCGTGTCTGTGAATAATTAAGTGTTGACTTAATTAACAGTGGTTGTAGTATAGAGGGATGGACATATTCACCGCTATCGCAGAGCCAACGCGGCGCAATATCATCGAGATGCTCGCAAGCAACGGCGAATTGTCCGCCACGGACATCTCCGGCAAATTCCACTCCAGCCCTCCGGCGATATCCCAACACCTTAAGGTGCTCCGCGAGGCGAAACTGGTGCGAATGGAGAAAAGGTCGCGCCAGAGGATCTATACCATTAATCCGCCCGCCATGAAGGAGTTGGAACAGTGGGCAAAGCAGAAGACGGCATTGTGGGACAGGCGGCTCGACAGATTGGATAAAGTTTTACAAGCAAAAAAATTAAAAAATGAAATGAAACATGGAACCTATTAAAGAAGTAACATTTGAAAGAACATATGATGCCCCGCTCGAGGAGGTGTGGCAAGCGTGGACCGATCCGAAGATGATCAAGCAATGGTGGGGTCCGGACAATGTCACGATTCCGGAATGCGAAGTTGAACTCCGGGTCGGCGGCAAGATATACATAGTGATGGAAGCCGGAGAAGCGATGGGCTCGTACAAAGGCACGCGATGGCCGATGCTCGGGAAATTCACCGTCGTTGAACCAAAATCAAAACTTTCTTACGATGTTCATGCTTGGACCGAAGGGCACAATGATAACGGGGAAACCACCATCGATCAAACAACGGAAATGACGTTGACCGAAGAGAACGGGAAAACAAAATTGAACTTGAAAGCAACCATCCACAAGACGGGGCCCGGGGCGAAGATGGCCGTCGAGGGTATGCAGGGCGGCTTCACTCAGCAGTTTGCGAAGTTGAAAAAATTCTTGGCATAACATGAAAAGAATTTCTTCGGGTACGGCGCATCCACTGCCCGCGGATCTGAAAAAAGCGCTTATATCGGACAAGGCGGCGCTCTCAAAGTGGGAGGACATCACGCCACTCGCGCGCAATGAGTGGATCTGCTGGACCATCTCCGTTAAACAAGCGGAGACGAGGAAAGACCATGTGAAGAGGGTCGTCTCGGAACTTAAGGAAGGGATGCGCCGGCCATGTTGCTGGGTGGGTTGCACCCACCGCATGGATAAGTCAATGAGCTCTTCTCAAAAGTTCGTGCTCGGCAAAAGAGCCCGAAAAAATTAAGTCGCTTTATTTTCTCCTCATAAGGAAAAAGTTACCGATCTGAAACACGTCTCCTTTGCCGACGATCGGTTCAATCGCCGATTCCACGATCTCAAAATATGGGGAGAAGAGGTCTCGCATCTCATCTTGGCTATGATAATGAAGCTCCGTTCCGAGAAACGTTTTCCGTACGCGCACGCCGGGCGTGCCATAGAGTGGGCTCTCGATATTGAAAGAATTCGTCATATACCATCCGCCGGGATTTAGTTTGCGCGCGACGCTGTCGATATAAGGCTTGACCATCGATTCTTCGAGGTGATGGATAAGGGCCCACTCGAAGACGAAATCGAACGTTTCATGGAGATCGTCCAGCTTCGTCGCATCTATGACCAAAAAACGGATATCCAATTTCTCCTTATCCGCCCGTGCTTTTGCATACTCGATGGCGTTTTCGGAAAAGTCGATGCCCGTTACCTGGAATCCATGTTTCGCGAGATATACCGAGAAGGCTCCCTCGCCGCATGCGACATCCAATACCTTAGAGGGAGAAATCTTTTGGCCTTCTATCGCCACACGGAGCATGCGGGGTGGCTCGTCCGTTGTCCAAACGGCCGTATCCGGCTTTTCATAAATTTTGTCGAATGCTGGCTTGTCACTCATGAGATTAAAAAACGTTGCGGAGGCGGAAGGATTCGAACCTTCGGACCGGTTTCCCGGTCAACTTCTTAGCAGGAAGCTCCATTCGGCCGCTCTGGCACGCCTCCACGTACTGGTTGAGTGTAGATTATTCCACGGGTTTTCTCAAGTGCCGGTTTGACATCGTTGGCACTGATTTCTTAATAGGTTTTTAATGTTGGGCGATTACACTAACGCCATGATTTTTCTTGATCAGGTCGTAATGCTTCTTGAATGGTGCACGTTAAAACTTGTCTTATTGGATAAGGAATCCAATGTAGTCTTTAAAGAGGGCGAGATATGGTGGTGCGAAATAGGGATGAATGTCGGAAGAGAGATTTATGGAAAGGGAGATAATTTCATAAGGCCGGTTTTGATCTTTAAAAAATTTAACGAAGATATGTTTCTTGCCGTTCCCATGACCAGTCGGCCAAGGGAGGGCAGTTGGTATATTTTGATTTCCTATGGGGACAAGGAGGGGCGCCTTATTCTTAATCAGATAAAATCCATGGATAGAAGGCGACTGGTAAAGAGGATAGGGACGATAAGCGATGATGTGCTCACGCGAGTACGCAGAGCATTTTTGGATTTTTATAGCTTCTAAAAAATAGCTACCCCGCCTTTGCGGGGCGGGGCGGGTGGGAAATCCCAAAGATGTCTCTATCTTAACAGAATATCGCTCTAGGTCAAATATCTTTTAATCAAATTTTAATATCTCCATTGGCGTTATGGTCATGCGTTGGCTTGTGTTAGCGGCCGATTTTTGCTATAATTTGTTGGAGTTTAGAAAGTTTTAATCTATTTATGCCATGCCGAAAGAAACCCTCAAAAACATTTCTATAAAGACCGGCCTTCAGCAGCGTCCGCCGATCGTCGTTGTGATGGGCCATGTCGATCATGGTAAGACGACACTGCTCGACTACATCCGCAAAGCGAACATCGCCGCGCGCGAGGCGGGCGGCATCACGCAGGCCACTGCCGCGTATGAAATAGTACACGCGGATCGGAAAATTACTTTCATCGACACGCCTGGACACGAGGCGTTTACTGCCATGCGCTCACGCGGCGCGCAGGTGGCTGACCTTGCGATCCTCGTCGTCGCGGCGGACGAAGGCGTGAAGCCGCAAACGAAGGAGGCGATCAAAATAATAGAGGACGCCAAGACCCCATTCATCGTGGCGATCAACAAAGTGGACAAGACTGGCGGCAATTTGGACAAGGCGCGCAACGACCTGATGGCCGCGGGCGTGATGCTCGAGGGCTATGGTGGCCAGGTGAGCTATCACGCGGTTTCGGCAAAGACCGGCGAAGGGATCGACGATCTGCTCGACCTCATTTTGCTGGCCGCCGATGTGGAGGAGTTGACGTACGATGCTTCCGTACCGGCGTCCGGCTTTGTTCTGGAAGCCAAGCGTGACCCGAAGCGCGGCATCGAGGCGACGGTCATCGTAAAAAATGGGACGCTTTCCCGCGGCGACGCGGTACGCACCCACACCGCTTCCGGCAAGGTGAAGATCCTGGAAGATTTCCTGGGCAAAACGGTTTCGGAGCTCACGCCATCGGCGCCAGCCATCATCATCGGTTTTGAAAAGATCCCGAAGGTGGGCGAGGAATTTGCGGTGGGTGAACTGAAAGAAGAGGCATCCGCAACTGCGCGCGGCCCGGTAGTCGCGGCAGTGAATCAGATTTCCAAGTCAAAACCGAATACGCTCAACCTGATCTTGAAAGCCGGCGACGCCGGATCGCTCGAGGCGCTCTCGGTCGTCTTGCGCGGCATCGATCAGAAGGGCGGCAAGGAGATAAATATAGTAGAGGAGGGAGTGGGCGACATCACGGACGGCGACATCCGTCATGCGATCGCCACGAAGGCCACGATCATCGGTTTCAAGAACCGCGTGGAGAAGGGCGCGAAGGTGCTCGCTGACGCGCAGACGGTGACGGTGATCACTTCCGAGATCGTGTATGATCTTTCGGCGGCGGTGGAGGAATATTTCAGCGGCGCGCGCGGACCGGCCGGAGCGGGCGAACTCGAGGTGCTCGCGCTCTTCAATCAGGAGAAACCGCAAAAGCAGTTGGTAGGCGGTCGCGTGACGAGCGGCACGTTCCACGGGAAGACATCATTCGACATCGTGCGTGGCCACGTCGGCTCGGCGCCGATCGGCAACGGAAAGATTTTGGGATTACGTGAAAAGAAGAGCGAGATATTCCAGGCAGATAAAGGAAAGGAGATCGGCGTATTGCTCGATTCACAGACGATCGTACAAGTGGGTGATAAATTATTGATCAGAAAATAATGAATTTCCGCTCCGAGCGGGTGGGGAAGCTGATACGCGAGGAACTTTCAAAGATGATCCTTCGCGAAGTGGAGCTTCCCGCGCTTGCGACGATCACTGAGGTTGAGGTTGATAAAAAACTGGAGGGCGCGCGGGTAAAGGTGAGTGTCCTTCCGGCGTCGGGCGAGAAAGTGGTGCTTGCGGAGCTGACCGCGCGAGCGGGATATCTCCAGCACCTCCTGCTCAAAAAAATAAACATCAAGCCGATGCCGCGGATCGTGTTTGTGATCGACCACGGGCTGGAGAACGCGGCAGTGGTTGAAAAATTGCTGGAGCAGGATAAGATGTAAGGACTGGCCACGTGGTGAAGCAGTAACACAGCCCTCTGCAAAAGGGCGATGCGCGGGTGCAATTCCCGCCGTGGCCTCATACATGAGAGAAAAATAAATTGCCCAGGTGGCGGAATGGTATACGCGTGACACTTAAAATGTCATGACCGTAAGGTCTTGTGGGTTCGAGTCCCACCCTGGGTACAAAAGAAAAAGCGCATGCCGGTAAGGGATACGCTTCTGGGCTGAGGTGCTAATGGTGGCGAACAGAGGCGATGATCATGAGAACGACGAACATCAGTATCCATCCGCCAACGAGGCAATTTCTTAGGGTAAACCACTCTTTCACATCTCCCTCTTTTCTTTCGCGGATTCAATATTAGCATGTCCGGGTATATAATGGAACTACTATCATGGCTTCACTTTTTAATTATTTGGATGGTCAGGCCTTCTTCCGCGATTCGTTCGTGCCCTTCAAAGAAGCGAATGTTAGCATCGCAAGCTCGCCCGTGCTCTACGGGCTCTCCATCTACACAGTGTTCAGTGTCAATTGGAATGAGGTGGAGAAAAAACGCCACGCGTTCAGGTTAAAAGATCATTATCAACGGCTCGTGAATTCGTCGGCGATCATGGATTTCAACAAATTCACCGCGGTGTGGCCGTACGAGAAGTTCGAGGCGACGATGCGCGAGCTCATCGCGCGCAATAATATAGAGGGCGAGGACGTGCTCGTGCGGGCGACGGTCTTCGTGGATGCGCTCATCGCGGGCACGAAGATCCACGACCTCCCGCACGCACTCTCTGCATACGTCTACCCGATGGGGCAGATCCTGCCACGCGCGGGCATCAACGTCTGCGTCTCAAGCTGGACGCACGGCATCGACAATGTGATCCCGTCACGCGCCAAAGTGAATGGCGGTTACGCGAACAACGCGCTCATCAAGAACGAGGCGCTTCTGAACGGCTACGATGACGCGATCGTGCTCGATGCGCAGGGACGCGTTACGGAAGCGACGGTCGCGAATCTATTCATCGTGCGCAACGGTGTGCTGATCACGCCCGGCGTGAGTACGGATATTCTGGAAGGCATCACGCGCGCAAGCGTGATCGCGATCGCCCGCGACGCCGGAATACCGGTGGAAGAGCGCGCGGTGGATAGGACGGAGCTCTACATCGCCGATGAAGCGTTCATCTCCGGCAGCTCCGCCCGCATCACGCCGATCCTCTCCGTGGACAAACGCGCGGTGGGCGGTCCAAGTGGCACACCCGTGCCCGGCCCGATCACAAAGATGATCTCAGAGAAATACGAGGCGGCGCAAAAAGGAACCGACGGTGGAAAGTGGGCCGCGTGGAGGATGGAGATATAAAAAAACCGCATTGCGGTTTTTTTAAATGTGCCCGAGGAGGGAGTCGAACCCTCATGACCTTGCGATCGATGGATTTTGAGTCCATTGCGTCTGCCATTCCGCCACCCGGGCATATAATCTAAGTGCCGCACGTCGCGGCACAATTGATATTAGCCATTTATAAAGGTAAAATCAAGGTAATATGGCCCGTGTTATTGCGATCTGCAACCAGAAGGGCGGCGTCGGGAAGACGACGACCGCGGTGAATTTGGGCGCCTACCTTGCCGCCGCGGGCAAGCGCGTGCTGCTGATCGACTTTGATCCGCAGGCGAACGCGAGCTCGGCGCTCGGACACAATCAGATGGCGGGGGAGGGAAGCATATATCACGGCATCCTCGACCAGCTCACGCCGGAACAGATCATCAAGCCGAGTGTCATCTATAATTATCACTACGTGCCGTCGGCGCCGCACCTTGCGGGCGCGCTTGTGGAACTCGTGAACGTTCCGGAACGGGAATATTTTTTGCGCAAGTTCGTCAATCGTGTCCGGCACAGCTATGATTACATTCTGATCGATCTGCCGCCATCGCTCAGCTTGCTCACCGTGAACGGTATGGTGGCTGCGGACGAGGTGCTGATCCCGGTGCAGACGGAATATTACTCGCTCGAAGGGATCGGCCAGTTGCTTGAGACGGTCAACCTGATCCGCGACAACCTCGCGCATCCGGTGAAGATCTCCGGTGCGGTGATCACGATGTACGACAAGCGCGAACACTTAAGCCGCGAGGTCTCCAAGAACATCCGGCGCCACTTCCCGCATCACGTGTTCGAAGTGGAGGTACCGCGCGCCGTTGCGCTCGCCGAGGCGCCGAGTTTTTCCAAGCCGATCATTCTCTACCGCCCCGATTCACCGGGGGCACAGGCATACGAACGGCTCGCGCGCGAAGTGATCGCGCAGGAGGTCGCACTCGCCGAGGCCGTCGCGCCTACGGTGTCAAGCGAAAATTTCGGAAATTTTAATCTTTAGGGTTTAAAAAATATCATGCTTGGCAAAGGACTCGAATCGCTGATACCGAAAAATAATAATCAGGGCCAAAGCGCCGATGGTGATAGACCGCAGCAGCCGCAACCACAAACACAATCGCAGCCACAGCCGCATCCGAGTTTCGTGCCATCGGCACAATCGGCGTCACCATCATCATCGCAACCGGTCCAGCCGGTAGTGCAACCCGTGCAGACGCAACCATCGGAACAAAAGCCGCAACCGGTCACACAGCCCCAATCCCAAAAGCGCGACGAGCTCGCGCAGGAATCGATCTATCATATCGAGATAGAGAAGATCACACCGAATCCGGACCAGCCGCGCCGGCATTTTGACGAGGATGGATTGCGCGAACTCGCGAGTTCCATCCGCGAGTTCGGCTTCCTGCAACCGCTCGTGGTATCAAAGATGGAAAAGGAGACGCCGACCGGCATTGCGGTGGAATATCAGATCATCGCCGGCGAGCGGCGGTTTATGGCGGCGAAATTGCTCGGACTTCCGCGCGTGCCCGCGATCATTCGTAACATCCATCTTGAACGCGAGAAGCTTGAGCTCGGCGTCATCGAAAATATTCAAAGAGAGAACCTGAATCCCATTGAAATGGCGCGCGCGTTCCAGCGCCTGCAGGAGGAGTTCCGGATGACCCAGCGCGAGATCGCGGCGAAGCTCGGCAAGAGCCGCGAGGTGGTGGCGAACAGCGTGCGGCTACTTGATCTGCCGGAGTATGTCCAGCGCGCGGTGGAGGAGGGTCAAGTTTCGGAAAGCAACGCGCGCATATTGATCGGCGTTGAAGATCCGGCGGAGCAGAAGAAATTGCTTGAGGACATCATCCAGAACAAATTGACCACGCGCGATGTCAAAGAGCGCGTCCAGCACGTCGCGATCGCGTCCGGCGGTGTCGCGGCACACCGCCGCGGGCGGCCACCTCTGCAGGAGGTACGTCTTGCGCCGGAGGTAAAGGCGCTGCAGGACGAGCTCAGTTCATCGCTCGGCGCTCCCGTCGAGATCAGCAAGAACGCGAACAACGGCAAGATCACCATTACTTTTTTCTCGGAAGAGGAACTCGAAGATATTTTGAGAAAGTTAGGGAAGGAACAAGGATAACGTTATTGAACACATGAGAAAAGGATTCACTCTCATCGAACTCCTCATCGTCATCGCCATCATTGCGATCTTGGCGATCGTGGTCGTCCTGACCTTGAATCCCGTGGAGTATTTTCGCCAATCAAGAGATTCAACCCGCGTCTCCGATATGGACACCGTCGCCCACGCACTCTTTCTCTATGAAAGCGACCAAGGAGTGAACTCCGTGATGGGCACGGCCTCGGTGGTGTATGTTTCCCTCCCCGATTCCACCATATCGGGAGCCACGACCTCCACCTGTTCTTCTCTTGGCCTTCCCACGCTTCCCTCCGGATACACCTATCAATGTTCCTCCCCCCAGGACTACAAAAATGTGAATGGGACAGGATGGATCCCGATCAAGTTCTCGGGAATGACAACCGGCTCCCCCATAAACTCGCTCCCCGTTGATCCCACAAACACTTCTTCTACCGGACTCTATTATACGTACAACACCGATGGCATCAGCCAATATGAAGTGACGAGCATCTTTGAATCAAGTAAATTCAAAGCGCAGTACGGCCAAAATCCCATAGACCCCGATTATCCCGAGGTGGATGCCAAGGGGACCTCACTGTCGCTTTCTCCGCTCTTCAATCCAACAGGACTCGTGGGATGGTGGCCGCTCACGGAGGGATCGGGGACCACGGCCTACGACCAAAGTGGGAGCGGGAATAATGGGACGTGGAGTGGCAATACGCCCAACTATACCGGCGGCAAGGTGGGGAGCTATGCGGGGAATTTTGACGGAAGCACGGATTATGTATCTATACCCTACAACTCAGATTTAGATAATCAAAACATAACAGTTTCTGCTTGGGTTAATTCTACGGGCAACTCCGAAGGAATTTTTGAAAAAACCATTGCGGGAAATGTTAATACAGAGTATCTTCTTTTTGTAGAAGGCGGCGATTACAAATTTCGCATAGAGCCGGGAGATGTAACTCTAGTCGGGCCGCCTCGCTCTTCGGGTGCTTGGGATAATGTCGTTGGCGTATACAATGGGTCAAATCTGATGATTTACACCGGTGGCGTTTTAAGAGCAAGCACCCCGGCGTCAATAACTATAACCGCAGGAAATGGAATTTCTTTAATAGGTCGTCTTGGGGACAGCATATATTTCCTAAGTGGCTCCGTCGATGATGTTCGTGTATATAATCGCGCCCTCTCCGCTGCAGAGGTCCAGGCACTATACGACGCGGAGAAATAAGATCTTTAGATCTTCCCATTCCCGTCCGCCACGTCGGTCATACTAGCGCGCTAACCTGTTCTTCTTCCGCAGTGCCATGCGGATGTGGTCGCGCGCGATCGTGGTCTTCGCAAAGCGAAGCCAGCCCTCGGACGGCTTCTTTCCTTTTTGCATGACGATCTCCACGACGTCGCCGGATTTCAGAACGTGATCAAGTGTGCTCATGACACCGTTCACTTTGGCGCCGGTCGCCGAGTTGCCGATTTCGGAATGGACGTGATAGGCGAAATCGATCGGCGTCGCGCCTCCGGGAAGGTCGATCACGTCGCCATGCGGCGTGACGGCGAAAATGCGGTCGGTGAAGAAGTCGATCTTCATTGCGCGTACGAATTCCTCCGGGTCCTCGGCCGCGCCGGCAAAATGTTCCTGCCAGCTCCTGAGTTGCTGCACCCACGCGATCTCATGCGCGAGTTGCTTGCCGGACACATCCGGCGCGCCGCCCTGTTTCTGTTTATATAGCCAGTGCGCGGCGACTCCGTACTCGTTCTCATCATGCATCTCTTTAGTACGGATCTGTATTTCCACGCGTTTGCCATCGGGGCCGATCACGGTGGTGTGCAAGCTGCGGTATGCGTTCGGCTTCGGCATTGCGATGTAATCCTTGATGCGGCGGGGCAAAGGCGGCCACGCCTCGTGGATGACGCCGAGCGCGGCGTAGCACTCGGGCATGGTTCCGACGATAACACGCATCGCGACGAGATCATGCACGCGCTCGATATCCATATCGCGCTTCAATAATTTTTTATACAAGCTACTGTAGCGCTTGGCGCGGATCTCGATGTCGAGCGGATGGATATCGTGCTCTTCGAGCACTTTCCTTACCTGCGGTTTGATCTTCTCCAGATATTTTGCGCGCTCAACATAGCGCTCCTCGGCGATGGAGAGCACCCATTCGTATTCGCGGGGGTGGATATAGGGGAAGGCAAGGTCTTGCAGTTCGCCGCTCACGTTATGCATGCCGAGACGGTACGCGAGCGAGGCATAGATCTCGTCGGTCTCGAGGGCAATGCGTTTCTGCTTGGCGGGCGGCAGCGAAGCGAGCGTCTGCATATTGTGCATGCGGTCAGCGAGTTTAATAAAGACCACGCGCAGGTCCTGCGAAAGCGCGAGCACCATCTTACGGAGATTTTCCGCCTTATTCTCTTCCGCGGCTTTTTTTACCGTTTCTTTTTTTGCCGCCGAACGCTCGCCATCCGCCGGCGCCTCGCGGTATTTGATGTGCCCGAGCTTCGTGACACCGTCAACAAGGAATGCCACCTCGACACCAAACTCCTTTTTAATGGTATCCATCGGCACACCGGTGTCTTCGACAGTGTCATGCAGGATCCCCGCGGCAACGGTCACGTCGTCCATCTGCCACGACTGGAGGATATCTCCCGTCGCGAGCGAGTGAATGAAATACGGTTCGCCGCTCTTCCGTTTCTGTCCGGCGTGCGCCTTCTCCGCGAACGCGTACGCGCGAGCGATCAGCCCGTCTGGATCTTTTTTAATGCTTTCTTTGATGGTCATGGCGTCCGTGATATGCGATCGATTATTTCTCCGCAT
>DATCDU010000010.1:0-9611 GCA_036510525.1 Minisyncoccota bacterium | reverse complement strand
CGTTCTTGCCGGCAAAAAGCGTATCATCGGCCGCGCGGATGACGTTCACGCCCGGAGTGTACTTGGTGCCGCGCTGGCGCACGATGATCTGGCCGACCATCACTTTCTGGCCGTCCTGAAGCTTGACGCCAAGGCGCTTGGCGACGGAATCGCGCCCTAATTTAGTTGAACCTATAGCTTTGGTATGTGCCATATGTCAGTCATTTTATGTTAGAATCCAAGTAATGTCAACAACCAACAAGCTCGTTATCGATATAGAGACCATCGGCGAGGATTTTGACGCTCTCGACAAAGACACCCAAGAGAACATCACCCGTTGGATCAAGCGGGAATCCAGCAGTGAAGAGGAATACAAGATCGCGCTTGAGGACCTTAAGAACGGCCTTGGGTTTTCGCCGCTCACGGGCGAGATCGTCGCGATCGGCCTGCTTGATTATCACAAGAACGAGGGCGCGGTCTATTACCAGGCGCCCGGGCAGAAGAATACCGAGGTAAAAGAGGACGGGATCAGCTTCAAGCAGATGACGGAGAAGGACATGCTCGCAAAATTTTGGGAGCTCGCCGAGCGGTATCAGGTATTCATCACATTCAACGGTCGCGCATTCGACATGCCGTTCATCATGATCCGTTCAGCCGTCCACGGCATCCGGCCGACGAAAGATCTAATGCGCGGGCGCTATCTCTATCAAAACAATCCCGAGGCGTTGCATATCGACCTCGCCGAGCAGCTTTCGTTCTATGGCGCCACGCGGCGAAAGGGGAGTTTGCACTTGTGGTCACGCGCATTTGGCATTCCAAGTCCGAAAGCTGGCGGGGTGACGGGCGATGACGTCGGACCGCTCTTTAAAAAGAAAAAGTTTTTGGATATTGCAAAGTATAACGTGCGCGATATCCGGGCCACGCGAGATCTGTACACCAAGTGGGAACAGTATCTGCAATTCTAGGCCGCGCGTGATTTTAGATAGTTTTAATGCACGGCGTGGTAGCGTGTGTGGGTGGAAAAAATAAAACAATATATCGCCACATATAAAAGGGAAGTCGCTTTTGGCGCGATTCTGTTTTTTGTGGCATCGCTCAGTTTTGGTTTGGGGTACACCGCGAACCGACAGTTCAATCACGCGCCGATCATCATAGAAAAATGCGCAAATTGAAAAACCCAGCAAGTGTTTGCTGGGTTTTTCTGATCCAAGTGGATCTCTACTTCTGCGCTGGCGCTGCGACTGCGTTCGCGACCGGGGTTGCCGGAGGCGGAGTGTTGCTGCTTGCCATTGGTCGGGCAGGGGAAGAAGCGGTGTTTTGGTTCATGGTGATGGTCGAGGTCGGAGCCGATTTAGGCTTTCCCGATCCCGCCGTTGCCGTGGGTACCGTTCTCACTGTTTCTTTTTCCGGCCAGAACAAGATCGCGAGGATCGCGATGACGAGCAGGATGATCACGATGGTCGGCCAATGAGACTTGGTGAATGACCAGAGCGATGATGCCTGCGCGGTCTGCGGTACGGTGTTCACCGTTGCGGGCTGGGTCTGCGCGACTGTCGGCGTGGACGGTGCTGTTGTCGGAGCTGATCCGACTGCGGTGCTCGGTGTTGTCGCTGCCGAAGGCGCACTGTTCACTGCTACCGGCGAACCGGTTACCGGAGTTATTGCCACCGGAGCCGAAGCGCTGTTGCCTGCGGTCGCGATCGTGTTCGCCATCGCGACGAGCGTGCCTTGCATGCCGTTGAGTGTCGTCGCCACCGCCGCATCCTGTGAAGGAGTAAGCGTCGTATTGGCAGCGACCGAGGCGCTCAACTGCGTGAGCGCTGTTGCGAGCGTGTTCAACGTTCCCTGGAATGCGCTGACCTGGCTTGCGGAGAGTCCCGTGGAAGCGGCCGGCGCTGTCGCCACCGCGGTGCCACCTTGGGTTCCGGTTCCCGCGATCGATGCCGGGATCACGCTGGGTGTTCCCGCATCGGCTGGCGGAACGACGCCTGCCTGCATCTCCAGGTTCGCGAGCGTTGCGTTGGCAACATCAAGCTCCTGCTGAAGCGCGGCGGTTTGAGCTGGGGTGAGTGTTTGCGTGGTAGCAGCCGTTTGGGCGTGCGCTACCAGGCTATTCCCTCCAAAGCTCACTACTATTGCGACTATCAGTCCTGCTAGAATAAGCAATCTTTTCATGGATAGTTAGTGGTTAATTAATGAATTACGTGCAATAATGACGGCCTTTTGGAAAAATATAAGGCTGTCAAAGAGCATTTGGGGGATATTTCAAGTTTCTACCCATAGTACACACCAAATGGGGAGAAATTACAAGTGCCAGCTCGCTTTTATTCCTCCAATCGCTTGAGGTCGCTCAGGACTTCCTCGGCGTGCTTTTCCGGTTTTACGTCGGTATAGATCTTTTCGATCGTTCCCGTCGGGTCGATCAGGAACGATGTTCGCATTGTCCCTTCGTATTCACGTCCCATGAATTTCTTTTCGCCCCACACTCTTTTTTCGAACTCAGTTGCTATTTCATTAAATTTACATTATAATTCTGATATTCAGGCCGAATACCGTGCCGCCGGGCACGGCTTCTGTTTGTTAATAGAGATTTAATAAGAAAATGGACCTCCGAAACATCGCCATCATCGCGCACGTTGACCACGGCAAGACGACCCTCGTCGATGCCTTATTGAAGCAATCCGCGAGCTTTAAGCAAAAGACCGCCGAGAACGGCGACCTCATCATGGATTCGAACGAGCTCGAGCGCGAGCGCGGCATCACGATCTTTTCCAAGAACGCATCGGTGATTTATAAAGATACCAAGATCAATATCGTAGACACGCCGGGCCACGCGGACTTCGGCGGCGAGGTGGAGCGCATTATGCGCATGGTGGATGGCGTGCTTTTGCTTATCGATGCAAAGGAGGGTCCGATGCCGCAGACAAAATTTGTTCTCCGTAAAGCGATCCAGGCCGGACATAAGATCATCGTTGTGGTGAACAAGATCGACAAGCCGGATGCGCGTGTGGAATGGGCGGTGAACGCCACCTACGATCTCTTCTTTGAACTTGATGCAACGGAAGAGCAGATTGATTTCCCGATCATCTACGCCGCCGCGCGCGAAGGCAAAGCAGGCATGGAGAAAGATCTTTCAAAGATGACCGATATTCTGCCGGTATTTGAGACGATCGTTAAGTATTTGCCGCCGCCGGCGAAGAGCGATATCGAAACATTGCAAATGTTGACCGTTAATCTAGCGTATGACAATTATAAAGGGAAGATCGCCATCGGACGCCTCTATTCCGGAACGCTCAAAAAGGGACAGATGGTGGCGCATATTAATCGCGCTGGAGAGATAAAAAAAGTGGCGATCACATCGGTCATGTTGTTCGACGGCCTTGGCAAGATGGAGGTTGAGTCCGCGAGCGCAGGCGAGATCGTCTGTATCGCTGGCATCCCGGACGTCTCGATCGGTGAAACGATCGCCGACCCGGATCATCCGATCGCGTTGCCTACCATTCATATTGACGAGCCGACGATCAAAATGACGTTCTCTGTGAACACGTCACCGTTCCGCGGCAAGGAAGGAAAATTTACGACCTCGCGCAACTTGAAGGATCGGTTAGAGAAAGAGCTGGAGACGGACGTGGCGTTGGCAGTGACCCCGACGGAAGCGAGCGATCGCTGGGTGGTGGCCGGACGTGGCGAGCTTCACTTGGCGATTCTCATCGAAAAGATGCGGCGCGAAGGATTCGAGCTTGAGGTTTCGAAACCGCAGGTCATCTATAAAGAGGTTGATGGCAAGAAGACCGAGCCGATGGAATTGGTCTCGATCGAAGTGCCCGAAACGTACTCCGGCACGGTCATCGAAATGATGGGCAAGCGCCTCGGCATGATGACGAACATGCGCGTGGACGATAATAAGAATGCTTACATGGATTTCACGATCCCGACGCGCGGCCTCATCGGCATTCGTAATAAATTTTTAACGTCTACGAAAGGCACCGGCATCATGAATACGATCTTTTTGGGATACGAGCCGTATAAAGGTGATCTCCCGCCATTGCTCCATGGATCGATCGTTGCCACGCAGGCGGGCACGTCCAATAACTATGGCTTGGTGACGGCACAGGGCCGGGGAATCCTGTTCATCAGCGCCGGCGTTGCGGTCTATGAAGGCATGGTAGTGGGCGAGACCCCGCGCGAAGGAGACGTGCTCGTGCACGTCGCGCGCGAAAAAGAGCTTACGAACTTCCGCGCGAAGAACGAAGGCCTTGCCGATCAGCTCGAAGTGCCGCTCACCCTCACCCTTGAGGACGCCCTCGACTATATCAACGACGAGGAGTTAGTGGAGATCACTCCGCAAAATGTGCGTATCCGCAAAAAGTACTTGAACGAGAACGAGCGTAAAAAGGCACGAAACTAAGTTCGTGCCTTTTTAATATGGCGATATTCATGAAGGATCAGCCCGACAACGATCGCGTCAAAGATCGTGATGAGCCACAAAAAAAGCGAGGGCCGATTGGCCAGCGAATATATCTCAAATCCCACGAACAACGTAAACACGGCTGCTGCCGCCGGATACGCCCAGAATTTGTCTTTTAAAAGCGCAATAGAAAGAAGTAGTTTTATGGCGCCGTGAGCGACGAACAACAATCCCCAAAACGAGGTGCTGGAAAGAGAGATCGCGTGCCACTGGTTTATCATGAATTGCCAGAACGCGTCCCGTGGGCTTTCCGCGATCTCCTCATGAAAGATCCTGAATAATATGGCATTGATCCTGTTGTAGCCGATGAAGTAAAAGAAGATACCAGCGCACGCCTCGATACATCCATCAGCGGCCTTCACCATGATGCCGATACGGAACAGCTCGTGATAGTCTTTTTCCGGTAAAAGTTTCATGCGCGTAGTCTATCATTTCCCACGGGTATTTTATATATGTAAAGCACACTTGACATCAGTATGGACCGACGTATAATTGATATTATATTACTATGAGAACCGAAGTACAGAACAAAGTGTACGAGATGCGCACAAAGATGGATATCACCCAGGAACGGCTTTCCGAAAAGATCGGCGTAAGCCGGCAGACCATCATCGCGATCGAAAAAGGGAATTACGTCCCGTCGGTTCTTTTGGCGTTGAAATTGGCAAAAGAGTTCAAGCGCCCAGTCGAAGAATTATTTTATCTATCATCATAATCATGGTCAAAAGCGAATTGGCGGTGGGATGCGGATTGCTCGTGCTCTTGTATATCCTCTTCAACCCGTGGAATATGTTCATGCCGGGATACGTCGTGATGGGACTCCTCATTGCCGCGGTCGCGCTCTATATTATCTTTGCGATATTCCTCTGGCGGGAAAACAGCGGCGATGAGCGCGAGGCATTCCACCGACTGTTCGCCGATCGCATCGCGTACCTGGCTGGTTCCGCATTGTTGCTTGTCGGGATCATCGCGGGCGAACTGGCTCATGCGCTCGACCCGTGGCTGATAGTGGCGCTTGCTGTGATGGTGATCGCGAAGGTCGGCGGTCTTATTTATAGCAAGATGAAATTATAATTAAAACTTTTATGGCAAATATTCCCATTCTCGTCGCGTTCTTTGCCGGCATCGTATCCTTCCTTTCGCCGTGCATCCTGCCCATTATTCCGGGATTCCTCGCATACCTGGCAGGGGAGTCGTCTTCCAACGCCGCAGCGAAGCCATCGCGCTGGAGCATATTCCTGAACAGTTTCTTCTTCGTGCTCGGTTTCTCGATCGTGTTCGCGCTGCTCGGCGTGCTCTTGAATGGCGTGCTCGCGCACGTGGCGTACGCGGTGCAATCATGGCTCGCGTGGATCGGCGGCACGATCGTCATCTTCTTCGGACTCTATTTGATGGGATTCTTTCATATCCGGTTCTTAGAACGCGACCACAAGATGGCGATGACATCGAAGTTTCATTCACGCTATTTGACGTCGCTCCTGTTCGGCTTTGCGTTCGCCGCGGGATGGACGCCGTGCGTGGGACCGGTGCTCGGCGGCATTCTCGGCATTGCCGCATCCGCGCCGGGCTCGGCGTTCTGGCTTTTGCTTTCCTATGCGATAGGGCTTGGTATTCCTTTCCTCATCGTAGGGCTCTTCGTTGCGCAAAGCGCGAACCTCATCAATAAATACGCGGCCAAGCTGGAGTATGTGAACCCGATCTTCGGCGCGATCCTCGTCATCCTCGGCGTACTTGTCTTTACCCAAGACCTGCCGCTCATCGCGAACTTCGGTTTCGTGAACGACCTCCTGCTAAAATTTAAAGTATAAAAATAATAGTAACCATTTATGAACGCTAATAAAAAAATAGGGTTGGTCGTCATTGTTCTCGTCGTGATCGGCAGTATCTGGTATTTGGAAAGTTTGAAGGTGCATCCGACGTCGTCGGGCCAGGGTGCACAGGCGATCGACGTGAATACGTTGCTCGCCAACACGACCACCACCGCACCGAGTACCGCGAGCAGTGGCACTCCCGTGAATAGTGCGCCGGTGATACAGCTGAGCAGCGGCGAAAAGGCCGCGCTTTCCCAGCTTGCATCAGCAGACGTGGCCGCCGGTGATCAGCCCGCGATCGAGATCGCAGATCCTACGGGGTTCATCAATGTGGCGCCGGGGTTCAAGCTCTCAAGCATCATTGGTCAAAAAGTGATCCTGTTGGATTTTTGGACGTACAGTTGTATCAATTGCGTGCGCACGATCCCGTATCTCAACGCGTGGTATCAAAAGTATGCCAGTTCGGGACTGGAGATCGTCGGCATCCACACGCCTGAATTCGATTTTGAGAAAAATATTACGAATGTGCAGAATGCGGTTGCGGAATACGGCATTCATTACCCGGTGGTGCTCGACAGCAACTACGGCACGTGGAACGCCTACAACAATCTCTATTGGCCGCACGAATACTTGATCGACATGGCGGGATACATCGTGCACGATCAGGTCGGCGAAGGTAATTATCCGGAGACGGAAGTGGAGATCCAAAAATTATTGGGGCAACGCGCGCAGATACTTGGCTTGAACACGGCGACGATCCCGACGTCGACGGTGAACATCGCCCCATCCAATCTGAGCGAGATCCAAAGTCCGGAGACATATTTTGGCGCGGCGCGGAACAGCTTGCTGGCAAATGGCACGATGATGACGAACGGCAATCAGACACTGACCACGCCGGCGGCGAGCACCATCCAGCCGAACCAGCTCTATCTTGGCGGCACATGGGACTTTGAGGATCAGTACGCAACGAACGTGAACGCCGGCGCCACGATCACATACGAATACGATGCCGGCAACGTCTATATCGTCGCCGCTGGAGCGGCGAGCGGAACGACGGTGGAAGTGATGCAGGATGGCGCGCCGATCAGCGCGGCGAACGCGGGCAGCGATGTCCACAATAGCCAGGTCGTCATTTCCGGCAATCGCCTCTATAATTTGGTAAAGAACGCGAACGGCGGCGGGGAGCACACGCTGCAGCTTATCGTCCAATCGCCCTGGCTGCAGGCGTTCACATTTACATTCGGCTGATATCACACAAAAAATTCTCAAAAATGGAAGATTCCCAAAACGAACTGAATGTGCTGGTCTTGAACGCATCGCTCAAACATGCGGGCGGCGAGATCTCAAACACCGAAGAGGTGGCGCAGATGATCATCAAAAATATGGAGGGTCTCGGACAGGCCAAGATCACGTCCGAAATCATCCGCCTTGCGGACAAAAATATTATGGTGGGATTGAAGTTCGACGAAGGCAACGGCGACGAATGGCCGGAGATCGCGGCGAAGATCCGGAAAGCCGATATCATCATTTTTGCCACACCGATCTGGTGGGGCGGACGCTCAAGTCTGATGCAGCGGATCATCGAACGGCTGGACGCGTTCGACGAAGAGGTTCTCGCCGGTGGCCGTGCGGAGTTGTTGAACAAAGTGGCAGGCATCGTGATCACGGGCAGCGAGGATGGCGCACAGGCCACGCTTGCAGGCATCATGGAAGTGCTCACCTTTATGAACTTCACCCTCCCGCCGCAATGTTGCACGTACTGGGTCGGCGAGGTGGGCGAACCGCCAGCGACCGATCGCGAACGTCGCTTAAAGAACGCGGCGACGCCCCACATGGCACAGGCGACCGCCCGCAACCTCGTGTACTATGCAAATCTTCTCAAAAAATATCCACTTACCGCTCAATAAAATATGGAACATAAGATAAAATATATGGCAGATGCGGTGTTTGCCGGAGGATGTTTCTGGTGCACCGAAGCGGTGTTTGAGGAATTGCGCGGGGTGATCAGCGTGATGCCGGGCTATACCGGCGGCACGGTGCCAAATCCGACGTACGAAGCGGTCTGCACGGGCGAGACAGGCCACGCCGAAGCAACGCGGATCATCTACGATCCCTCCAAGATCAAGTATCACGACCTGCTTACCGTATTTTTTGCCACGCACGACCCGACCACGCTGAACCGGCAGGGGAATGATGTCGGCACACAATATCGCTCAGCGATCTTTTATGACACGCCGGCGCAGAAGGTTGCTGCGGAAAAGTTTATCGCGGAACTGAACGCGTCCGACCCTAACGGAAAACCGATCGTCACCGAAGTGGTCCCACTCGATAGATTCTATGAGGCCGAGGATTATCACCGGCAGTACTTTAAAAACCATCCGGAAAAAGGATATTGCCAACTGATCATAGAACCGAAAGTGGTGAAGTTACAAAAACAATTTGCAGATCTCTTAAATAACAAATCAAAATGAAAACCGACGAAGAATTAAAGAAAGAGAATCCCGAGCTTTATCATGTCGCGCGCGAAGGCGGCACGGAAGGTGCGTTCAAGGGGAAATATTGGAACGAGCACTCAACAGGGATGTACAAGTGCGCGGTCTGCGGCACGGAACTCTTTTCGTCCGACACGAAGTTCGACTCAAAGTCCGGCTGGCCGAGCTTCACCGAGCCGGTCAATCTCGAAAAAGTGGAATTGAAGACCGATCGCAGTTTCGGCATGGCCCGCACCGAAGTCGTTTGTAAAACCTGTGGCGCACATCTCGGCCATGTGTTTGACGACGGGCCGGAAGATAAAGGCGGTAAGCGGTATTGCATCAATTCCGTGTGCCTGGAGTTGGAGAAAAAAGATTAGAGAAATAGGAAGGGCGCTCAGTTTTCACTGGCGCCCCCATTTTTCTTTTATTCACAGAGATTCAGTTTCAGGCTCCCTGTCACCAGAAAAAAATAAACTGGTGTTGCCCGGCCTATAGTACGAAGACTACTTCATAGGCGTTAACTCCTCCCTTTGCTTTTTCTGCGCTGGCCAACGACTGCCATGTGAGCAGGTTGATTTCGGTGCCACGCACCGGTTTTGGACCTGGAAAATATTATATTCCCAGCCCGCAGACACCTGATTCTAGGGTGGCATAGCTCTCCCTGCGTGTCGGCCATTATGCATACGCCCGCACGCTGCTACAGAGCATTATATATTATATTAATATATTTGTCAATATCCGCGTAATGGTTCAATAGCTTGGAATACCCCTCGGTATACCCCACGCTATGTATATGGCATATAACACAAATCCCAAGATGCCCCGTGTCCGCATGGATGCGGTGAAGCTCGTGCGTTCCGGTTGGTCGCAGGCTAAGGT
>DATCDU010000009.1:0-31392 GCA_036510525.1 Minisyncoccota bacterium | reverse complement strand
ACCTTAGCCTGCGACCAACCGGAACGCACGAGCTTCACCGCATCCATGCGGACACGGGGCATCTTGGGATTTGTGTTATATGCCATATACATAGCGTGGGGTATACCGAGGGGTATTCCAAGCTATTGAACCATTACGCGGTATGTTTGACATATATCTTACCTTATATTAAAATAGCTCCGGAACCAAATAACCTTGAGAAGAGTGAAGAGGAGGAATCGTGAGCGATTCTAGAATTCAGGATTTGGAAGCGGCCGAAACTGCTGCAAGGGTGGTGAATTGTTTGGAGATGGGATGGATTGCCGGACAAGATATTCTTAACGGTGATCTTAAATTCAAAGAGCGCTATCGTCAGCACATTGATTCGATCGCTCAACTTGTAGCTGATGACGTTCTTGCGGTCAAGCGCATTAAGGCAGCACTCGATGGCCCTGACGATATGGAGGCGACTGAAAGACAGGCTCTTGAGGAGCGCCGCGCTGTTCATGAAGAGAGGCTGCGAGCATGGCAGGATGGGAGGTATCCTTCCCGCTTATAGAAAGCAAGTCGGAGAGGTATGTCGTTTACGGCATACCTTTTTTATTACTGCCGTTTGCCCTTCACCATTTTTAGAATTACAATCCAAGCACACTGCCATGCCATCATCCACTACCGAACTCATCAAGAGCAAACTCGACATCGTGGATTTTCTCCGCGGGTATCTGACGCTCACGCCGGCGGGTAAGAACTTCAAGGCGCTCTGCCCATTCCACAGCGAGAAGTCGCCGTCGTTCAGCGTGTCGCCGGAGCGGCAGCGATTTCACTGTTTTGGGTGCGGCGCTGACGGCGACATCTTTGGGTTCGTGATGAAGTACGAGAACATGGACTTTGCGGAGGCGCTTCGGATGCTCGCGGAAAAAGCGGGCGTGGAATTGCGGCACGAGAATCCCGCCGAGTATCGCTACACCGGATTGCTTTATGATCTGAACGACAAGGCAAAAGATTTTTATAAGAAGATGCTCGGCGCTGCGCCGATCGTCAAACAATATCTGGCAGAGCGCGGGCTCACGCCCTCTACTATAGAGGAGTTTGAGCTCGGCTGGGCGGCAAACGAGCCGGAGGGTTTGTCCATGCACTTGCTGAATGGCGGCGCTGCGCCCCAGGATTTGCTGCAGGCGGGCCTCTCTATAAAGACCGATCGCGGCCTGATGCTCGACCGGTTCCGTGGCCGCGTCATGTTCCCGATCCATAATCATCTTGGCAAGGTGGTCGGCTTTACCGGCCGCATTCTGCCTCAGTTCGACACGTCGAACGATCCCAAGGCCACGTACGTCACCGCAAAATATGTGAACAGCCCAGAGACGCCGATCTTCCAGAAATCAAAGTTGCTCTACGGGTTTTGGAAGAGCAAAGATGCGATTCGCGAAGCGAAGGCCGCGGTGCTCGTGGAGGGCCAGATGGATTTTTTGATGAGCTACCAGAGCGGCGTGCGCAACGTGATCGCATCGTCGGGCACGGCGCTCACCGCCGACCACTTGCGTTCGGTGCGGCGCCTAGCGGACGAAGTGGTGCTGTGCTTTGACAGTGACGTCGCCGGGTCCGACGCCGCCGAGCGCGCGATCGACCTCGCCGAAGCGAACGACTTTGCGGTAAAGGTAGCGACGTATCGCGGTTTCAAAGATGCCGCCGAGGCGGCGAAGGCGGATCCGGCAAACGTGGCACGCACGGTGGCCGCCGCCGTCTCCGCTCCGATATTTTATTTTGAAAAATATCTGCCGCCGCTGCCCGCAGGTGCAACGTCGTCCGATCCCGCGGCGTTGCAAGGGCGTGATGGGCTCAACAAATTGCGGACGGTGCTCGCAAAGTTGCGGAACATCGCGAGTCCGGTGGAGCGGGAATTTTGGATGAAGGAACTTGCGAAGCGCACGGGTGTGAATGAGGCGACGCTGAAGGATGAAGCGGAGAAGAGTGCGACGACCCACCAATACGCGCCGGCTTCAAACGCCACGGGCACCGCCGCGCAAGACGACCAAGCGCCCCAGCGCCAGCTCTCACGCCAGGAACGGATAGCGGAAGACCTCTTCGCGCTCGCGCTCGCGCGTAACGACTTCTCTTTAATAGAGGACTGCCGTGAATTCTTTACCCCGGCGCAGAAAGAGATCTACGAGCTTTTAAAAGTTGGTAAACGGAAGAGCGATGATGCGACGCTTGATATGACCGTGAACCTCATCGTTCTGCGCGACCCGACCGACGTGACCGATCTCTCCGACGAAGATATCGTCACATTAAAGGAGGGTTTGGCGAAGGATTATTATAAAGAGCGGCGTAAGATACTTTCGCTCGCCGTGCGGAATGCCGAGGCGCGGGGAAATCAAGTTGAGCTTGATGCAGCGCTCGCGGAGCTGAGCACGTTGCCGGGAGGAGGGGAAGGATAGGACTGCTTTTCAACCTATGAAGAAATTTTTAATATTCTATTTCGTCCTCGGTACAGCCATCGGCGTTGAGGTCCTCGCCGATGTATTTTTAAAGAAAAGCGCCATTTCCGGCGATCTCTATTTCTTCTTTGCGGGGATGATTCTTTACGGACTGACCACGTTTCCGGTCGTATATCTTTTTAAAAGAGCAGATTTCGAAGTTGTCTTCATGGTATGGGAGGCGTTCGGCGTCGTGTTGGCGCTTGTCGTCGCTACTTTCTATTTCGGTGAATCATTTACCATCCACAAAACACTCGCTCTTATCTTCGCTATAGGTGCCCTTATATGCAGCTATTTTTAAAGCCATGTTATTACCACTTATCCTGATTATCATGAGCGCCGGCCTTACGGTCGTCGCCGATATATATCTGAAGACAAGCAACGGCAAAGACCACGGCAAAATTGCGATCGGATTTGTGCTCTATGCACTCATCGCGATCCCTTCTGTTTTTGCCTTCAAATATATTCAATTCGGTGTTTTCTATCTTCTTTGGGAAGTGTTGACGACTAGCATCGCCATTCTTGTAGGAACCTTCTATTTCAAGGAGAAAATTAATTTCATGCGGGTTCTCGCGATCATTTTCACGCTTGCGACCATAGTTGCTATCTATTGGTCATAACGGGCATGTTACAATAATTTGCATGTGGGTCATCGCATTGCTTCTTCTTATTGGCTTTGAGGCCATCGCCGATATTCTTTCGAAAGAATACGCGCTGCATGGAACTTTCCTTTATTGGTCACTCGCGCTTTTGGGATATATCGTCTCGAATATATTCTGGCTGATCTCAATCCGTAAGGGTTCCGGCTTGGCACGGGGAGCGATCCTGTTCTCCGTCGGTTCGGCGATTGTGGCAGTATTGATCGGCGCGTTGAAGTTTCAGGAAAAGATTGGCAAAATTGAGATGGTTGGCATTATCGTCGGCATCCTATCGGTCGTTTTGATATTCTGGTCGGACTTGGTGGCCTTGATCAAGAGCTAGATTGCCATAGTCGACTTCTCCTTGCAAAATCCTAAGAAATAGAGGATAATATCGTATATATCTTATGCCTTCGAAAAAGAAGGGCTCTGCAAAGCGGGTCAAAAAATTCAATAAAAAAAGCCGTATGGCAAAGAAGAAAAAGAAAGCTTTAAAACATAAGCCTAAGAAGGCGTTGGTAAAGAAGGGAAAGAAGCCGGCCAAAAAGCCGGTGGCGAAGCACGTTAAAAAAGCGTTAAAAGTAAAGAAGGGGAAGGCCAAGCCGCTCACCAAGCTTGAGAAGGCGGTCAAGGTCAACGCGACCGAGATCAACGAGCTCATCGAGCGCGGCCGGCCGCGCGGCTTCGTGACCGACAACGAGATCCTCTATTATTTCCCCAAGATCGAGGACAACGTTGACCTGCTCGACGAGATCTATGATCGCTTGGAGAAGGCGGGCATCAAAGTGATCGAGACGAGCGCGCTCATCGATTTTTCAAAAGACGAAAAGAGCGACACGATCGACGACTCTATGGCGTTCGAGGGCGACGTGCCCGACGCGGTGCAAATGTATTTGAAGGAGATCGGGAAGACGCCGCTGCTCACCAAAGATGAAGAGCGCGAGCTCGCGAAGCGTTCTGAAAAGGGTGACGAAGAGGCACGCCAGCGCTTGATGAAGGCGAACTTGCGGCTCGTGGTTTCCATCGCCAAGCGGTACGTGAATCGTACGCCACATTTGTCCATTTTAGATTTGATCCAGGAGGGAAACATCGGCCTTTCGCGCGCCGTCGAAAAGTTCGACTATCGTCGCGGATTTAAGTTCAGCACGTACGCCACATGGTGGATCCGCCAGGCGATCACCCGCGCGCTCGCCGACCAGTCGCGCACGGTGCGCATCCCGGTGCACATGGTGGAGACGATCTCAAAGTACACGCAGGTGCGCCGCCAATTGATCCAGGAGCTCGGCCGCGATCCGCTCGCGGAGGAGATCGCCGCGGAGATGGGCATCGACGTGGAGAAGGTGCGCCACATCCAGAAAATTTCGCAGGAAGTGCTCTCCATCGAAACGCCGATCGGCGATGAAGAGGACTCCACGCTTTCCGACTTCATCCCCGATGAGCGCAACGCGACGCCGTCACAGCTGACCGCGCGCGCGATGCTCCGCGATCTTATCAAAGAGATCATGATCGATCTCACCGAGCGCGAGCAGCAAATTTTGAAAATGCGGTTCGGTTTGG
This sequence comes from Minisyncoccota bacterium, assembly GCA_036510525.1. Taxonomy (GTDB): domain Bacteria; phylum Patescibacteriota; class Minisyncoccia; order UBA6257; family 2-01-FULL-56-20; genus JAKAGE01. The sequence goes on along the minus strand of DATCDU010000009.1, from coordinate 26,744 downwards.
ATGATGGCATCAGCCATACACTGGAAGAAGTGGGCAAGGCGTTCGGCGTCACACGCGAGCGCATCCGTCAGATCGAAGCCAAGGCGCTCGAAAAGATCCGCGAACACGGCAAGGCCGCAGCACTTGAAGGATTCGATAGCTTGTAGTAAAAATAGGTCAGTAGTTTGAGGTGAATGCTATGCGTGCATTGCTCGTGGCCGGGGATGAACATCGTTTTCGGAGGGAGTCGAATTTGTTACGTAGATTTCTCACCGAGAAAGCCGGCGTCGATGATATATCGCTGGAAAAGGGCCCGTATGACGATCCAAAACAGATCAAGGGTGTACTTCGGCGCAAACTTGACCCCGCACTCGCTGTCGACGATGAGCCCCTCCTGCTTGCCTACAGTGGTCATGGCAATGGGAATGGTTGGCAGATAAGCCCCGGGAAATTGGTTGAATATGAGTTTCTCGGAATGCTTCTTGCCGGCTACCCTGGTAAGGTGCTTTTTCTGAATGCCTGTTGCTTCGCGGGTGCTGCGGTGTCTTTTCTTAAGTTGCGTGGCGTCTCCGGAAAACGACTCTCTTTCATCGGCGTCGTCGATGAAAATGACGAGACCGGAGATGAAGAGTTCTTGGCACGCGTGATGCACAACTGGTGTTTCGGCAAACCCCATGAGGTGTTCAAGACGATCATTTTCCGGCGGCCCGCGGTTTCCGGTGATCCCTTCGAGAGGATCTCCGCAATCAGCAAGGAAGTTTTTTGGGGAACGCGGCATGATCGTTATTTCTATGCCAAAACAGCTAAGCAGTCTGCTCCGTGGATCTAATGTCCGCGGATTTTTTTATGTACGGCTGCTATCTGGCAGAACACCCCGAAATCAATTACTATAGATTTTATGACCCTTTCCGAAGTACGCTCCCGCTATCTGGAATTTTTCAAAGCCCGTGGACACAAAGTGATCCCATCGGCATCGCTTGTGCCGGAGAACGATCCGACGACGCTCTTTACGAGTTCGGGCATGCAGCCGCTCGTGCCATACCTGCTCGGCCAGCCGCATCCGGAAGGCAAGCGTATCACGGATTCGCAAAAAAGTTTCCGTGCCGACGATATCGACGAGGTGGGCGATAACCGCCATACCACGTTCTTTGAGATGCTCGGCAACTGGTCGCTCGACGATTATTTCAAGAAAGACCAACTCGCGTGGTTCTTTGAATTTTTAACGGACCCGAACGCGGGCATCGGCCTCGACCCGATGAATCTCTACGTGACTGTCTTCGCCGGGGATTCGGAGATGGAGATCCCCGCCGACGACGAATCGGTTAAGATCTGGATGGAACTTTTTCATTCGAAGGACATTGAGGCGAAATACGTCGCGCTTGGTTCGGAACAGAATGGGAGTACCGTCGGCATGCAGGGCGGCCGTATTTTTTCCTACGACGTAAAAAAGAACTGGTGGTCTCGCGCGGGCGTGCCGTCCAAGATGCCGGCCGGCGAGCCGGGCGGCCCGGACTCAGAGGTGTTCTACGATTTTGGCACGCCACATGATCCGAAGTTTGGCGCGCAGTGCCACCCGAACTGCGATTGCGGTCGCTTCCTTGAGATCGGCAACAGTGTGTTCATGGAATACAAAAAGCGCGAAGACGGTTCATTTGAAAAATTAGCGCAGCAGAACGTTGACTTCGGCGGAGGACTGGAGCGTATCACCGCGGCATCCATTGGCGATCCGGACGTTTTTCATATCGACGTGTTCAAAAAGATGGCGGAGGTCTTTACGATCGATCCCGCATTCATGGAAACCGAAGAAGGCGTGCGCAAGGTCCGCGTCATTCTGGACCACATGCGCGCATCGATATTTTTGATCAGCGACGGCGTGTTGCCGTCGAACAAAGGACAGGGATACGTGTTGCGTCGCTTGCTCCGCCGCACCGCGCTTTTCGGAATGGAGATAAAACCGGAATATGGCTGGGTAACAAAGATGGTTGGCGTTCTCTCTGCTCTCTATAAAGATAGCTATCCAAACATCGCTCTCGAGGCGGCGAGCATCATAAAGATCATCGCCGAAGAGTTCGCGAAGTTCATGTCGGCCGTGGATGAAGGATTAAAAGAATTTAAAAAGCGCGAGGCGACCGGAACGATCACCGGCAAAGACGCGTTCGATCTCTATCAAAGCTATGGATTCCCGTGGGAACTGACGCAGGAGATGGCGACGGAAAAAGGTATAAAAGTGGATAAAGCGGCATTTGAAGCTGAGTTCACAAAACATCGCGATCTTTCGCGCACCGCTGCGGCTGGCACGTTCAAAGGTGGCCTCGCGGACACGTCCGAGAAGACGATCCGTTTGCACACGACACACCATCTATTATTGCGCGCGCTCCAGACCGTGCTCGGGCCGACGGTCAAACAGCGGGGGAGCAACATCACGAGTGAACGCTTGCGGTTGGACTATCTACATGACGCGAAGCTTACCGACGAGCAGAAGGCGGCCGTCGAGAAGATCGTGAACGAAAAGATCGCGGAGGACTTGCCGGTATTGCGCAATGAGATGGCGCGTGAGGATGCGGAGAAGCTCGGCGCCGAGCACGAGTTCGGGCAGAAATATCCAGAGAGGGTGTCGGTATATTCCATCGGGCCGAAAGGCGCAACGCTCGAGAATCCGCAGTTCGAAAAAGCGTTCTCCATAGAGTTCTGTGGTGGCCCGCACGTTTCACACACGGGCGAAATCGGCCATTTCAAGATCGCAAAGGAAGAGGCGGTGGCGGCGGGGATACGGCGCATCAGAGGCGTGATAGAATGAATAGGTGAAGAAACTCAAACTCTTCAAGCCACGGGAGAAGTTTTTGGTGCTTGCCGTCGGGCCGGCCGGGACGGACGGATTGTTTTTAAGCGTGGACGAGGACCGGAACATCATTTTTGAAAAGCGTGTAAAAAACATCGATCTTAAAAAGTTCTTCGCGTCGCCGATGCGGAATGTGACGCAGAAATCGTGGGAAGGCGCGTACCTCTTTAAGTCGCATCGTAAGGTGATCGCCGCGGTGGACTCGTCGCTCGCGACGACGATCCCTATCCCGCTCGACCTGCCGCGGGAGCACGGCGCGGAGCATACAGAAGTAGTTCTGCCGGAATTGGAGAACCTTATCGCGCAGGCGATGGGGAAGATCTTCAATCAGTGCCGGAGCGAGGCGGCCAAACGGCTTGCTATCCACGAGATCGACACGATCATGGTTGGTGCGAAGGCGCGTGGTTTTAAAATGGATGGACATCAAGTGGTGAATCCCGTCGGCTTTACCGGCAAGAAAATTTCGTTATTGCTCGAGCTTACCTTTACCGGGCGCGTGCTCTTTCGGGACCTCAGGCAATTCTTCAACGCGCCGGACGATTTCTTTTTCGCCGAGTCGGCGCAGGCGCGCCTGGCGGCGCTCGCGCGCGGTCGCAAGCTGCCGCTGAACCTTATCGTAGACGAAGGTGCGCGAGGCGCCTCGCTCTTCGTGCTCGAGAAGACGAAGGACGGTCATCCGGTGTTGTATAGAGAGCGAATGGAGTGGAATTTTAATGTGCTCTTTACGCGCATTGCCGCGGAGCTAGGCATAAACGATGGCACCGCGCGGGAGATGTATCGCGCGTATCTGGGAAAAGCGATGTCGGAGAGCGCGACACGCGCGTTCAAAAAGATCATCGATCCGGCGGTGGATCAGTTTTTAAAGGAGGTTGGGAAGGGGAGGCTGAAAGGATTCATATATGTGGATGCGGAGCACGACCTGCCATTCCCGCTCCCGCACAAGCGCGGCACTGCCACATTCGACCGATTCCCACTGGCGGAGATCCTGCAGCAGCTCGGCTTTATGGATAGGGAGGGGAACCGCGGCTCTGACGCCGTCATCTCGCGCCACCTTTTGCCGTTCATCGAGGCTTACTTTGACAAGAGCAATTCGGAGATCAATCAGAAGTTGCGCCGACGTCTGCACTGGCTTGCGGATTAGGGGCGACGGTGCGAAAGCGAATATGATATAATTTTTTAGTAATGAAGAAGATCATTGTTGATAAGAGCGAAGGCATCGCGGAGGTCATTGACCGCATATTAAATGAACCGGATGGCGAGATATCCGTCGTCATTCCAAAGGGATCGGCGCTCGGCCGGTCGGTAAGCAATTTTCATCTTTTGAAGCGCGAGGCGGATTCCGCCGGGCGCAGCATTGTCATCGAATCCGTTGACGACACGATATTGGCATTCGCCAAGGAGAGCGGGATCGAATCAAGCCACCCGTTATGGAAGGGCGTCCGGGGAGCCGGCGGTTTTTCCGATATCGTCCCGCGGCGTGATGAGGGCGCGGCCGCCCCGGCCAAGGTTGAGAAGACCGACGCGGATGATGACGATGATGAAGAAAAGGAAGAGGATAAGCATTCAAAAAAGAACGTACCGATCATCGCCGCACGACGCGGCAAAAAAGCCGAGCCGGTCGTGAAGGAAGAAAAGGGAATGGATGACGATGAGGATTCCGAAGAAGAAGAGATGGAGGAGAAGCAGGAAGGCCCCAGCAGTCGTTTCTTTGCCGCGAACCCGGATATCGATGATGATGACGATAGTGGGTCGCGGGGCTTCCCAAAGAAGACCTTTTGGACCATCGTCGCGATCATCGTCATCGCCGCGATCGGTGTGTATGTGACGAGCGTGTTCTTTGATCACGCCAACATCACGATCAACTTCAAGCAGACGCCGTGGAGCTATCAGAGCAATTTTACCGCCAGCAAGAGCGCGGTCGGCATCAACCCCGCGAACAATACCATCCCGGCGCAGGTGTTCACGACCACCAAGAATGTGACGGAGTCGTTCCCCGGATCGTCCGTACAACAGGTCTCCCAGAAAGCGCAGGGAATGATCACTATATATAACGCGTATAGCGCGGCGTCGCAGGAGCTTGTGGCGACGACGCGATTCCTGACACCTGACGGCAAAATATTCCGTATCACGACTAGTGTGACGGTGCCCGGCGAGACGAATACGAATGGCACGCTCACTCCGTCTTCTATCACCGCGCCGATCGTCGCGGACCAGGCAGGGCCGGATTACAACATTGGCCCCGTGGCAAAGCTTAGCATCCCGGGATTTGATAGCGACGCGGGTCGCGAGGCGGGATTCTACGGTGTGATCACCGCGTCCACGACCGGCGGATTCATCGGTCAGCGCGCGACGCCCACTGCCGCGGACATCGCGAGCGCGAAGGCATCCACGACCGCGCTCCTGGAGGCGAACGTGCAGAACGGTTTCTCCGGCACGTACCCGAATAATTTTGAGATCCCGACCGGCGCGGCGGCCACGAGCATCACGACGCTCACCGTGAACACGAGCACCGACGCGAACGGCAACTTCACCGTGTTTGGTGTCGTGACGCTCACGGCGATCGGATTTGATCAGACGGCGCTCGAGAACTATCTGCTCACGCTCGCGCAGGCGCAGGAGGCGAGCTCCACGTTCAAGACGATCAATCTGACGTATAGCGACGTCACTGCCAACTTTACGACCGGGCAGATATCCTTCGCGCTTTCCGCGCAGGGGAGTTTGGAGCCGGCATTTACCACCGCAGAGTTCGCCACGGGCATTGAGGGCCAGAGTATATCGTCGGTGCGCAGCGTGATCGCCGCGCTTCCCAACCTCTCCGACGGCGAGATCTCCATGTGGCCTTCGTGGCTCCAGAGCATCCCTTCTGATCCCAACAAAATCCACATCACCGTCAATTAGGACAGAGAGGCAGGCCAGGAAACCTTTTTGAGAGACAGAATAAAATCGCCCAGCGGCGATTTTTTCTTGAGCGCTCGTCCCGCTCACCGAAAACACAAATATGTTTTCGGACCATGCTGAGCGGGACTGCGCGATCCTCTCAAAAAGGTTTCCTGGCCTGCCTCTCTGTAGATTGTTATTAAATTAAAATATTGCCTTAGGAATTGTTTTATGCTTACATGGAGCTAGTTTCATCCGGAAGGAGTTCGGTATGGATGTAATGACAAGGTTGCGGCAATTTACTTACGCGACGCAGCATAGTCCAAATTGTCCAGATCCGTTCTTGGTTCGGCTCGTCGGTCCGGGTACCGCCATGTTGGATCTTTTGTCACGGCGGGAGACCAAAGATATCTGCGGCTATGGGAAGACCGAGCGCATGGCCGCTCGCACGGCAATGGCGCTCAAAAGAAAAGCCGTTCGTGCTCGCCAAGCCGAAGTAAGAAAGATGTTACATAAATCCCGCCATCCGATGCAAAGAAAAACAGCGGTCGCATAATTGGCTACGCGATGGCCCTGTCTCCACGGGGTCATTTTATTTTTCATTCCGATTTATGAGAGGGGCGGCTACACGCCAAACCCCTGCCTCCGCACCACCTTTCTAAGGGGCGTCTCGGAGCCGCGAAGGCGGCGAGAGCCGAGGCGCGCATCCAGCAGGGTGCGACGCCGTACCCGTGAAAGGTGGTGCGGAGGCAGGGGTTTGACAATGCGGGCCCCCCTCGTATATAATCGTCTCATTGGTTTATGAGTCCCAGCTTGATTTTACGTGATGGAAACTGAGGCCGCGAAAGAGGGCAAGGTATACGAAGCCCTGCCGGGTTTAATGTTTCGGGTCAAGATCAACGGCTTAGAGACCGAGATCCTCGCGCATCTCGCAGGAAAGATGAAGATGCACAACATTCGGGTATTGCCCGGCGACCGGGTGCTTGTTGAGTTGAGCCCCGACGGCGAGAAAGGCAGGATCGTGCGCAGACTGTAGTCGTTCGGCCGGCACCGGCCATTCTATAGATAAAAAAATGAAAGTACGAAGCTCAATCAAAAAGATTTGTTCAAGCTGCCAGATCGTAAAGCGAAATGGCAAACTTTTTGTTCGCTGCAAGAATCCAAAACATAAACAGCGTCAGGGCTAACGATCAACGACCACTCTCATGCGTATCTTTGGTGTGAACATTCCGGATAATAAGAGGATCGAGATCTCGCTCACGTATCTTTATGGCGTTGGTCCGGCGGTCAGCAAGAAGGCGCTCGCCGCGGCGAAAATTGATGTTGCCAAGAAAGCGAAGGACCTCACCGCCGACGAAGTGCTCCGCGTCCAGAACTTTTTGGAAAAAAGTTTTCCGGTGGAAGGCGAACTTCGCCAGCTCATCAAGCGCAACATCGGCCGGTTGAAAGACCTTGGCACGTATCGTGGCAATCGCCACGCGCGCCGCTTGCCAGCGCGCGGCCAGCGCACGCGCACCAATTCCCGCACCGTCCGCGGCAACGTCCGCAAGACGGCCGGTAGCGGCAAACGTAAAGTTGACTTGAAGTAATCACAACGATAAACACCATGGGAAAGAAAACAGTAAAAACTCAAGAAGGGGACGCGGCGGCAAAGGAGACGAAGGCCGCGGCGGCAGGCACTGAAGCGACCGCCACAAAAGCGGCCGGCGCGGCGCGGCGCAAAGCCAAGCACGTGCAGGAAGGTAAGGTCTACGTGAACGCCACGTACAACAACACCGTCGTCACTGTGACGGACACCACGGGCAACGTGCTCGCGTGGGCATCCGCCGGCTCGCTCGGTTTCTCCGGCCCGAAGAAAGCGACGCCCTTCGCGTCATCCAAAGTGATCGCGGCGATCACGGAAAAGATCCAGGCCAGCGGCCCGAAGGATATCTCGGTGATCGTAAAGGGGATCGGCTCCGGCAGGGACTCCGCGATCCGTTCGCTCATCAACAACGGCTTCAATATCCTTTCCATCAAAGACGCCACGCCGGTGCCGCACAACGGCCCGCGCCCCGCAAAAACGCGGCGCGTCTAGCGAAGATCGCGAAAATATGTTATTCTATCAACTACGTTAAACCACTACTATGAGAGGTCCTAAAGAGAAAAAAGAGCGGGCATTGGGCGTACGCCTGGGGCTGAAGGGCGACCGGGCGATGTCGCCGAAGTCCGCACTCACCCGCAAGCCATATAAGCCCGGAGCACACGGGCCGAATGGGCGTCCCAAAGCGCTCTCTGAGTTTGGCCTCCAGCTGCGCGAGAAGGCCAAGTTCAAGATCGCGTACGGCGTGAATGAGAACAACATGAAGCGCTTGTTTGGCATGGCGACGGCCGCAAAGGGCGCGTCGGGCGCGAAGGTTTTGGAACTGCTCGAATCGCGGTTGGACAGCGTGGTGTTTTTGCTCGGCTGGGCGGTTTCCCGCGCGGCAGCGCGGCAGCTCGTCGTCCAGGGCCACATCACAGTGAACAAGAAGAAAGTGGTGTCGCCGGGATATCAACTTCGCACGGGTGACGCGATCGGCGTGCGTGACGCTTCAAAAACCAACAAGACCTTCGTAGACCGCCTGGAGCTCATAAAGAAGTACGAAGCGCCCTCGTGGCTCCGGATGGATCCGGACAAGCTGGAAGGCGAGATGCTTTCCACTCCGACGGACCTTACGCCACCTTTCGAAATAAACCTCTTGGTCGATTCATTCTCTAAATAAAAACCTTAATCATTTTTTAACAATTTACCCATGGAATTCGCATATGTCAGCTCCAGTGTTTCCATAAAGACCATCTCCGAGACCGCGACGGATGGCGTGTTCGAGATAGAGGGATTGTACGCGGGATACGGTTTGACGGTAGGCACGGCGTTGCGCCGCGCACTCTTGTCTTCCTTGCCGGGCGCGGCCGTCACCGAGATAAAAATAAAGAACGTTCCGCACGAGTTCTCCACCCTGCCGGGCTTGAAAGAAGATATCGTCGAGCTCGCGCTCAACTTCAAGAAAGTATTTTTCCGCTCGCACGTTGACGAGCCGCAGGTGCTCGCGCTCAAATTGAAAGGGGAACATGAGATCACGGCCGGCGACATCGAGCTTAACTCGGACGTTGAGATCATCAATCCGGAAGTGGTGCTCGGACACCTTACCGCCAAGGACGCGGAGATCGATATCGAAGTGCGCGTGGAGCGCGGGCTCGGCTACGTGCCGGTGGATGCGCGCAAGTCGGAGGGCCGCCTTCCGATCGGCACGATCGCGATCGACTCGATCTTTACCCCGGTCATCAAAGTGAACTACACGATCGAAGACATGCGCGTGGGCGACCGCACGGATTACAACCGCTTGCACCTGGAGGTCACGACGAACGGCGCGATCAGCCCGTCATCGGCGCTCCACAAGGCATCCAGCATTCTGAAGGACCACTTCGAGAAGGTGGGTGTTGTTGAAGTGAAGGAATTTGATGCGCCGAAAAGCTCAAAGACGGAAGGCGCTGCCAAAAAGAAAGCGCCGGCCAAAAAGAAAAAAGAAACAGAATAGAGCATTCGGCATACTGTTATGAAACACGGAAAGAAAAACAACAAAAAGTTCAGCCGTCTCCGCGGCGCGCGCATTTCTTTTATGCGCAACCTTGGCAATGACCTGATCCGTGCAGGGCATATCGACACGACCGAGACCCGCGCGAAGGCGATCCGTCCGCGCGTGGAGCATTTGGTGTCGATCGCAAAGAATCCGACCGTCGCCAACCGCCGCCTCATCTCGAGCCGCGTCGGCAACGACAAGATCGTCAAGAAGTTGTTCGGTGATTATGGACCGAAGTATCTCGAGCGGAAGGGGGGATATCTGCGCATCGTAAAGCTGGCGCAGTCCCGCAAGCGCGATGGCACCCGCATGGCGCGCATTGAATTTGTTTAATATTTAGAGTAAACTATCCCTCGATCATGGAATATCACGTAGACGCGAAAAATAAAGTGCTGGGCCGCGTGGCGACCGACATCTCCCTCATGTTGCAGGGCAAGAAGTCGGCCACGTTTGAGACCAACCGCGTGAGCAAAGATAAGGTCTATGTATCGAACGTCGACGGCATCCGCGTGACGGGCCAGAAGGCGACGGACAAGGTCTATTACAAGCACACCGGCTACGTCGGCCACCTTAAGGAGAAGTCGTTCGAGCAGCATATGGCGAAGGATCCGCGCTTCGTACTGCGCCGTGCGGTGCGCAAGATGCTTCCGCGCAACTTCCTCACGCAGAAGCGTATGAACAATTTGATATTCGTCGAACCGGCAGGCAGCGTAAAGAAGGCGGGAAAGAAATAATATTATGGCAACCACGAAAGAAATAGAAAAGAAGGAAGTGGCGGTGGCTGCAAAACCGGCGCGCGCTGCACATGCCGCGCCCGCTACGGCGCACAAGCCTGTTGCCGCGCATGCTGAACCTGCGCATAAACCCGCAGCAGCGTCTTCAAAGAGCCATCGCTACACCGAGGCCGTCGGCCGCAGGAAGACCGCGATCGCGCGCGTGCGCATCACAACGGGCGGCACCGGCAAGATGACGGTCAACGGTAAGACGCCCGCGCAGTACTTCACCCTCCCGCGCCTCGTGGCTGACGCGCGATCGCCCATCGATCAGCTCAAGCTCGATGGATATGATGTTTCGGTCGTCGTGAGCGGCGGCGGCATCCACGCGCAGGCCGGTGCCGTGCGCCTCGGCCTCTCCCGTGCGATCATCGCCAAGGAGCCGGACTGGAAGCCGCGCCTCCGCACGATGGGCTTCCTCACCCGCGACTCCCGCATGGTGGAGCGCAAGAAGTACGGCCTCAACAAAGCACGTCGGGCTCCGCAGTGGGCGAAGCGCTAAGAGAAAAATCCTCCGCAGAAGCGGAGGATTTTTTATTCTAGCGGTTGGGGATACCAATATCGTAGTTCGTCAATAAGGCACAGAGGCCTCCCTGACAGGTCTAGTGGGCGAAGCGGTAAGAGAGCGGTTCGGGTGAATCATTGTAGAATCGAAGGATTCCTAGGTAATCATAATGCATCTTCGTAAATCTCTTGGCGGAAAAGCAATTGAGTGATAAAGAAGTACAGCTTCACTATAAAATACTTAAATAAAGCATTGAATAAGCATGGCGCGAAACTATACGATTGCTCGATATTCACAGAATTGGCGTCGACGATTTCGCGTTCAAGAATGGCTGCTAAAAAAGATTCTGGGGAGTGCCGCGCTTGCGGTCCATCATATTGGGAGCACGGCCGTGAAGGGGATGAGTGGAAAACCCATCGTTGATATTCTTGTTATTGTAAAGGACTTTTCCGTTGTTGACCGTGCGAGGACGAGGTTCGAGAAAATGGGATATGTATTCCGTTCGAACTATGTAAAGCCGAACAGTCGATTGCTTGAAAAGTTTCGTGGCGAAACTAAGCTCTATAATATTCATTTCTTCAAAAAGAGTCACGAACACGCGATCCGTTTTATGGACCTTCGTGATTATCTGCGAGCCCATCCGGATGCGGTAAAAAAGTATGAAGCTCTCAAGCGAACATTGAAGAAAAAATATCCGAATGATTACCGCTCGTACTCCAGAGGCAAGGAAAAATTCGTTGACATGCTCGCCCGAAGGGCGAAAGTGTGGAGGGCCATGGGAGGGATCTAGCGGGGCTGTTTTTTTGGTATGATTAACGGATGGAAAACGACGTAGACGAATTTACTATTCATGCCTGCGAGCAAGTGCTACGATTTACCCAAGTTGAACGGTGGGGTGACCTTTCCGAGGAATTGAAGGTTCAGCTTGGTTTCAATATGGGAGTTGTTGCGCTGGGCTTGAAACTGACCAAGGCAGATGGGTTTCGGGCTCTCGCTGATGTGCGAGAAGGACGGATGCCGATGCAAGCCTTTCGAAATCACCTCAAGTCATTGATTGCTTCTCATAAAGTCGAAATAGATGAGGCAAAGATTGCACGGCCATTTTAAGCATATAATGAAGCTATGAAGCTTCTCCTCACCTCCGGCGGTATCACGAACAAAAACATCGCGAAATCGCTGCGCAAGCTGCTTGGTAAGCCATTCAACAGATCGACGCTCGTCTTTATCCCCACTGCGGCTAATTTTTCGTCTCATGATAAACAGTGGCTGATTAGGGACTTGAGCAACTGCGCGAAGTTGGGATTCAAGAAGATAAATATTTTGAACATTGACGCGATGCCGCAGGAAAAGATATGGCTGCCTCGCCTAAAAGAAGCAGATGTGATCTTGATCGGTGGCGGCAACACATTCTATTTGATGAAGTGGCTGAAGAAATCCGGTGTCGCGAAAGCGCTTCCGGGATTGCTCAAGAAAAGAATATACGTCGGCATCAGCGCGGGAAGCATTGTCACGGGACCGAATTTAACTTCGCTCAAGTTATTTTACGGCAAGGATGAAGTTGGCCAGAGCAATGAAAGTTTGCGAATGGTGGACTTCCATTTCCGGTCGCATTTCAATTCCCCGGATTTTCCGCGGGCGAGGACAAAATATCTAACGAAGATTGCAAAACAGTTGAAAGAGCCGCTGTATGCGCTAGACGACAATTCCGCCCTACAGATCATCGATGGGAATATAAAAGTAATAAGCGAGGGTAAGTATTTAATCCTCAATAAGTAGTATGGATTTCAACGCCCGCGCAAAAGAAATCATCGCTGCGAACATCTACTTAACGATGTCCACGAGTGATAAAGAGGGAAACCCCTGGGTTAGCCCGGTCTATTGCGCTTACGACGGCCAGTACAATTTTTACTGGACATCGAGTCCCGACGCACATCATTCAAGGAATATAAAAGAGAATGGCGGCAAGATAGCATTCGTCGTCTTTGATTCAAGTGTGGCGGAAGGGACAGGAGAAGGAGTGTATTTTGAAGGAACTGCCTATGAGATCAGTGATGAAAAAGAGGTGGAGATTGCTTCCCAGCTCTGTTATTCCCGTAAGAACAAAGCCGCAAAACCAGCGAGTGATTTCCTCGGCGCTTCGCCGCGAAGGATGTATAAGGCAGTGCCGAAATGTGTCTGGATGAATACGGATGAGAAGATCAGTGGATATATCGTGGATGCCAAAGTTGAAGTGCAATTAAAATGAATGTCGATTCACTAAAGAAGCAATTAGAAGGCGAGGGCTTCAAGCACATCTATGAATGGAAAGACAAGCCCGAGACGCCCTACGTAAAGCATAGGCATCAAGACAAGGTAACGCTCTATATCCTCGATGGCGCCATTACGTTTTATATTGATGGCAAAACTATTGAACTCAAAAAAGGTGACCGTTTCGATGTGCCGCCTAAGAAGGATCATGTTGCGCTTGTCGGTCCCGAAGGATGTTCATATCTCGTTGGCGAGATGATAGAAGGAGATTCATAATAACTCAAATATGGAGCTCATGGACTATCTAAACGGAGCGCAGCACTCCATATTCAGATTTGAATATCTGCAGGATTTCAGTGCGACTGATCGGGATGAGTTCGCCAAATGGCAGAATCACGAACTGGATATCGCACAGCTTGGCAAAGGGTGGTGGAATGATCTGAGGGTGCTCCATAAACGCGGCGTAGTGACGCAGCGCGTGCGAAGAGTCGTCCGACCGATGAATGATTACACGAAGTTTGAGCTTGAGATCCATAAAGAAAGCGCCCGACATGGCGACAAAATAAAGATCATTGATGACGATCTCTTCCAAGTGTTCAATGTAAACCTCCGCGATTTTTGGCTTGTCGATGATAAAACAGCTCTCAAGATGAATTATGGTGATGCGGGACGCTATGAAGGATTTTCGATTGACGAAGATGTTGAGAAATACGTAAAGGCAAAGGAACTTTTGTGGCGACATTCGCTTCCCATCGGAGAGAAGTTTATTCCGGAAATTTAAATTTTATACACATAATTTTTATAGCTGCGAGCATTCTGTCAAAAGGACAGACAAATGCTATGGCGGGCAGGGCGGTCGGGGCCGCCTAGTGGGCGAAGCGCTAGGAGAGCGCCGCAGACAGAACAGGAAGAAAAGACCCGCAGAGATGCGGGTCTTTTTTAGAATGATACACGTTTTGATTGCAATACTGGCGGAGCAATTTCCTGCGATGTCCATTCCATTGCCCAGTGCAGGAGATGCTCAGTGTGCGGAGACGTTGTTAGAACTGTAAGGCTTTCGTGGTATAATTCTAGGCGATGAGAAAAATAATAGACGTCGTATTGATACTCGGCTTTTTATTCGTGGACCTCTTATTCTTCCACGATATCTTTAAACCCGGCGAAGTGACGAGCGTGGCGCAATATTTGACGGGAATTTTAAGCCTCCTGGTATTTTGGATTTCATTGACGTCACTATTTGACGGTAAGAGCGCTCCAAGGGTCGATTAAGCAGGCCGAATTAATCCTCAATCAAAAAAATAAAACACTAAAATTATATGGTCACCAAACAAGATATTTTGGAAGAATTCAATGAAGAAATCCCTGCGACGCGCAAGATGCTTGAACGTGTGCCGCTCGATAAAAGCGATTTCAAGCCGAGCCCGAAGGAAATGCCTCTCGGTCAGCTTGCGTTTATGGTGAGTTCAATGCCCGGCTGGTTTATCGGGATCGTGAAGGACGACCACATCGACCTTGCGACGTATCCAATGCCGCCGCAGCCGAAAGATGTGAATGAACTTCTCGCTGTGTTCGATAAAGGCGTGGAAGCCGCGCAAAAAGCCATCTCGGACATGGACGACAAGACGCTGACGGATAAATGGCAGCTCAGGATGAAGGATAAGGTGCTCATGGACTCGACGCGCGTCGCGACGCTCCGGCAAAGCATCAATCATCTTGTGCATCACCGGGCCCAGCTCGGCGTCTATCTCAAAATGAACGGTATTCCACATCCGGCAGTATATGGGGCTTCGGGCGACGAGCCGTGGTAGTTTCGAAATCGCACAATGAAGAGAATTGCGAAATCAAGTAGCGTTGATACCTATATAGCATCGGCTCCAAAAGAAGCCCGAGCAAAGCTTAAAGAGATGAGAGCGGTCATACGATTGATCGCGCCGAAAGCGGTGGAAAGCATCAGTTATGGGATGCCCGGCTATGACAAGGGGCGCATAGCATGGTTTGCAAGCATGAAAGGATATGTCGGGCTTTATCTGCGTCCGCCGATCATCGAAGAGCATAAAAAGGAATTGGCGACGTATGGGACCACCAAATCAGCCATTCATTTCCCTCTCAACGAAAAGTTGCCTGTAGCGCTGATCAAAAAACTCATTCGGGCGCGGATAAAAAAGAACAAGGCCAAATAATGCGAATATCGCGAGATAAAACTTCTGTGATTATTTTTTACGCAAGAGAAGAGCGCTGTTCAGAATAAGGAGTAGGGTGAGGCCGATATAAGAGGCGATTTGTGGACCAGTAGATCCAGTAAAGCCCTCATCGATGCCGTTGTAGACCATCCAGAGGACGAAGAGAATATTGCCACAGATGATGAGATAGGTGAGCACTTTCATGTCTATATCGAAACTTTAAAAAACGAATCCGTGCCGCTTAAATTCCCATACCCCCCACCATCCCCAAAGTTTCCGGTAGAATAAAAAGGCAATATTCTTTATCCTATCCCCAAAAGAGTTATGAGCTGTCTTTTCGAAGACCGTAGTGACACCGACCATTTTTGGATTTTTGACCATTTTAGATTTCAACAGGATCTTAGCGGTAAGGACCCGCGGGCCATCAAAGAAGGTTGCGTCGTGAAAAGCAACTATCCCTCCCTCTTTAAGTTTTGGGAACCATGCTTCGAAATCTTGAGTGACCGCAGTAAGTTCATGTAGGGCGTCAATGAAAAGGAGCCCGATTGGCTCGCCAAAAAATACGGCGGCAGCGTCAAGTGAAGTTTCCTTCACTGGCGTCACAAGAGAGCTTACGCCCGCCCTCTGAAGATTTTCTAAAAATTCATCATAAGTGTCCTCCTCGCCATAGTATCGAACGTATTCCTCGGATGATACCGAATGAGGGTCGACGGCATATATCTTTGCTCCATGACCGTCAGAAACCCCCTTCCCAATGCAAATAGTAGATCTTCCCTTAAAAGAGCCGATTTCTACGATACATTCCTCCCTCGAAACACCTCTGGCTGTTTCGTATAGAAATCTGCCCTCGGAAGGCGCGAGAAAACCCTTTATCGATCCGGCATCTTTCTCAAAGTCGAACATGCGAAGATAATAACTGTTTAACTTTCCAAGAGCAAGCACGGTAGTCAAAAAGGTCGCATACGGCTATACGATAGCCATTACTACTCATAATGGTGGAAATAAAGTTATCATACATACATGAGAAAAACCATCGACATCATTCTCGTCCCTGTTTTCATCATTTCTCTGCGGTCGCTGTTCAAGAAGTAAGTCATTAACGATCAATCATCATCTGTCCTGCGGCGACGCCTTGTGGTAGCTGTCGGTGTTATCGGTTTTTGGATCGGAATAGTAGCTGTTGAAACATATGTGACATCGCTCCTTGAGGGAGTAGTGGTATTTGTCGCTTCTATATTTGTCGGCGTGGTAGGAGTTATCAATTGCACATCCAAATCTTTTTTTTGTAGCCATAGCGCTGCGCCAATAAGAGCTGCAACGAGCACGCCATTTATAATGAAGAGATGAATATCGTTCGAATGTTTTGGGGCCCTTTTCTTTTTCATAGCTAAGCAAATCCTGGAAAGAAATCGCTTTTTATCTTGAAGCGTGATACTCCCATTTCGTGGAGCGTTTTTTCAAACGCTTCAACCATGGCGTGCGGGCCGGATATATAGAATGTGCGGTCTCGGTAATCAGGAACCTGCTGCACGATAAGTTGGGCACTGACAGGGCCGTTATACATTCCAGGCTCTAGCACGATTTCATTTGTGAGCGCATATACCGTCTTTATCCCGAGCTCATTTTCCGCGCGATCGAATACGTCTTTATATGCGATGTCGGAGGATGTCCTGTTGGAATAGAACATGACGATCGAACGTTGCTCTTTTTTATCAATTAAGTACTGGATCATGCTGCGAAAAGGAGTAACGCCGATGCCTCCGGCGATGAATACCAGTTTTTTCTTTTGATCTTTTGGCAATACAAAGCTTCCGGCAATGTGTGAGGCGGATATTTTGTCACCTGCCTTCATAGCGCCGAGCGCCTGCTTGAACGTGCTTGATTGCGGATAGAACTTTACCCCGAGATGTACTTCGTCTTCCGTGGGCGATGATGCGATAGTGAAGTATCGCCGATTTCCGCGATCATCCGAATGACGATGCCCTAGCGTCCATTCCATATATTGGCCTGGAGCAAATGAAAGCTTCCTGTCGGGCGCAAATGCGAAGTTATAGACATCCTGCGCGGACTCCTGGATGCTCGTGAGCGTTAGCATGAAGCGTCCCTTTGGGCTTACCGCGTAAGAGAATATGTTGCCGATCAGGAGTGCGAGCTCGGGCGAAAAATAGAAAGAGCCGATATGGATGTTGGGAGCGAAGAGAAATCCGACAACTGCTCCGTAGATGATACGCAGCAGTTGATTGGGCGGAGTCGTGAGCGGCTCGGTAAGCATGACAAATGCAAAGAAGAAGAATGAAGAGTGGAGCAATGTCTGCGTGACTGCGGTCGCATAATCTCCCGACGGGGTGGTTGCGATGACAGCCACGATCGCTGCGATAGAGAATGCTATTACAAGATCGAATCGCTGGATTTTTCTCACAATGAGCAATCCGCCGATGAGTACGATCGGAAGTAGCCATAGATTCCCGCCCACCCACCATATGGCGGATTGATTGATGACCAATGCCGATAATGCAACGCCGAATGCGGCGGGATTGAAAATATGTTTTTTCCCAATGGCAAAAAGATATTTGGAAGCCATCGCCCATACTGAAGCGAAGATGAGAAATCCCAGCCCGGCATAGTTCGTCGTCGTGACCGGCGCGATGATGAGTGTGAGAATGAGTGCCGTGATATAGACCGATTCAACGTTCGTGACCGCATCAAATATATATGCGCAAATCCAGTTGGTGATCCAGCATACCCCCAGGATGACCACCGTGGAAAAGGCGAGCGCCGCGGGATCGAACGGCAGAATGCCGAAGAAACAAAAAATAAAAGCAGCAATAAGTAGTGCTATGAGATAATAGAGTACCAGACGGTACATCGTTATCCGGTTCAGGAAGTTATCGATCCACGTAATCATTTTTATAAATTAACTTTTTGCTTGGGTGAGCGCTGATGCAAGCGATTGCTGGAACGCCATGCTGGTATCGGTCGCCCCCGATACGATATTCACGTTGGCGCTTTGCGCTTGGATAGCTTCCTGTTTAAGGTACGGCATTGCCTGGCTATTGATATACACCGATGTGCTATGAGTATTCGGATACTGCAGAAACTGTACATCGGTGATCTTTCCTCCACTGATGATTGCTTCCACTTGGACGTTCCCGTAATAGGCATCGGCGGGGCTGCCGGTATATGTTCCATCGGTATAGAGTCCAGCAGGTTTTGGAGTAGGCGCAGGGGCTGGGGTAGGAGGGGTAGGAGATACGGGCGTTGTCGGCGGAACAGCTTTGGGAGCGGGAGTAGTAGCTATGGGAGCAGGCGAAGACGGCGTCGGGGTTGGCACGGGAGTTCCGCCTGCAGGGACAGGATTATTCAAAAACGCCGAGGAGGCGACCTGCGGATTGTTATTTGCGGTTACGGGCGTGATCGCGGGGGCGATGACCGATGAAGTACCTTGGCTACTGAAGAGAACGTAAAATGCCGATGTCAAAACGAGTCCGACGGAAAAGGATATTTTTTTCATATCGAATATTTTAAAATTGTGGGATGCTCCTTAATGACTAATACGAGAGAATAGACATATTTCGTGCAGATGCATTATTTTTATGTAAAAAAGCGTATCATATAATATATCTCCATGGACTTCAGCCTGGGTACGATCATGACGAATCAAGACAATTCCACGAGCGAGGCGGCAAAGGCCCCTGATGTCGCTGACGAGCAGCTTGTCACACTGGCGCTCAAAGACGATCGCTATTATGAGATCATCGTTGAGCGATATGAGCCGAAGCTGCGGCGTTACATCTTGCGGTTTATTCACTGCAGCGAAGCAGATGCGCAGGACATCATCCAGGACGTCTTCATCAATGCGTATCGCAACTTGAACGGGTTTGATACCGATCTCAAATTTTCATCATGGCTGTATCGCATCGCCCATAATGAGGCGGTAAGCCATCTCCGCCGCATGTCCGCCCGCCCGACGGTGATTATGGAAGATGAAACGTTTGATGCGCTCGCATCGGAGCTGAACACTGAGATTGAGGTTGGAAATAAGCTGGAGGGCATAAAACTTCGTACCGTGATCGGACGCCTTGATGAAAAATATCGCGATGTGATCGTCCTTCGCTATCTGGAAGAGAAAAGCTATGACGAGATATCGGATATTTTACGGAAACCCTCAGGAAGCGTTTCGTCGCTCATCACGCGAGCAAAAAGAATACTCCTCAAAGAACTTAAGAAGGAAAATATCACTTCGTAACATTTGAGAAACCCATGTCTGAAACCAGTAAAAAAATTATTGAGGAGATCCATGAGCGGAACGTGAAGCACCGCCCGAAGTGGTATTTTCTCATAAAGAATATTTCCGTGTGGGCTCTGCTCATTGCCGCGATTTTTCTCGGTGCGCTTACTATGAGCATTGAAGAGTCGGTATTGGAAAAGGGGATTGGGGTACATGGATTCTTCAGTTCCGAGTTCTTTCTCCTCCTATTCCGGGGCATCTCGCTATTATGGCTACTGTGCGCGGTGCTCTTTGTTGTGTTTGCATTTCTTAATCTCAGATTGACCAAGGAGGGCTATCGCTATCGGGCATGGTGGATTGGGCTTGGCATCCTCCTTCTTATCGTGACCCTAGGGTTACTGCTCGGCCACGAAGGAGTAGGAGATCGCATAGAGTCGGCGGCCGAACATGCTTCGTGGTATCACGCCTACAGCGATCACTGATGTGCACGAAAAGACTATTGGCGCGCGTAGTAGTAGGGGCATCGTAATATCATGAAAAAATATCTTATCGGACTTGTGACGATCGCCGTCATTGGTGGATTTTATGTACTGTATAAAAACCAGCACGCAGTTTCTGCGCCTCAAACCCAATCGGTCAGCAAGAGCCCATCGGTCGTTTATAAAGACGGGACGTACACGGGAAGTGTTGCGAACGCATTTTATGGAAATGTCCAAGTACAGACGACCATCCAAGGAGGAAGCATTACTAATGTGGCATTTTTGCAATACCCGGATACACACAGCACGTCCGTGCAGATCAATGATCAAGCGATGCAATACCTGCAGCGAGAGGCTATTCAGGCTCAGAGTGCGTCCGTAAATATTGTGTCCGGAGCTACGGATACGAGTGAAGCATTCCAGCAATCACTTGCGTCGGCTCTTACCCAAGCACAGAGTTAATCCATGGCCGCGCCGAAAAGAGAAGAAGAAATCCATGAAGTATTCGATATTACGCTTGTGCTCAAAGGAGCGCATGCCCTCATTGAAACCATAGGCGGATTGCTTCTTTATGCGGTGAGTGCGGCGAGCATCATCCACGTGGCAACGTTCTTTGTGCAAGGGGAGATCCGAGAAGACCCTCACGATATTGTTGCCAATTATTTTCTCCATATGGCTGAGACTCTCGGAGGAAGCTCCAAATCATTCGCGGCGATCTATCTTCTTGGCCACGGGATCATAAATGGAGCGATCGTAATTGCTCTCTGGAAGGAAAAGATGTGGGCATACCCAGTATCCCTCGTGGTGCTCGGCGCGTTCATCGCGTATCAGATGTATCTTCTCACCCTCGGTTTTTCGCTATGGCTTACCGCATTCACTATTCTCGATATCGTGATTGTTATTCTTGTTTGGCATGAATATGGGGTTATGAAGAAAAAGAATTTCTCGATATAATAGCTGTATGAACATTCATCCTATCATTGTCCATTTTCCAATCGCATTGCTTACGCTCTATGTGGTCTTTGAGATATTACCGCTTGAGCGGTGGTATCCACGCGCGGCGTGGGCTGACATCAAAGCGATTCTGGTTTGTTTTGGTGGACTCGGTATTCTGGCGGCGCTTCTCACGGGTCAGCTCGCTGAGTCGTCACTTCTCGCGCACGCATCCGAAAACGTTCTGCATATCCATAAAACATTTGCCGCTGCGAGCGCCGCGGTGTTCGGGATCATCGCTCTCGCATATTTTATCCGATGGGCGTTCAGCAAGCACATAGCCTTTTTCAAGCCACTGCAGGAAAATGTCCCGTTCATTCAAGCATACTCAGATATTATCCTGACGCGATGGGTGGTTGTCACGCTCGCGCTTGTCGGTTTTATTGTTCTCTCGCTTACTGGCACGCTTGGCGCAATCATCGTTTACGGTCCGAATGGAGATTTCATTACACAATTCGTCGCTTCATTATTTAGATTGCAGTAACGACTATAAAGAAATTATCTGTATAAAATTTATAGTCCTCCTGCGCTGCTAGCTGATCGGTTCGATCCAAACGAGCATTCTGTCAAAAGGACAGACAAATACTACAGTGGGCAGCGCGGTCAGGACCGCCCAGTGGGCGAAGCGTTAAAACTGGATAATTTAAGGGCTGTTGAAGGGGTGCTTTAAATTAAAAAATTTTAAAATGATAATTGACAAAAATTTGTCATGCAATATACTCGTCTTGCTCGGTAAGTAATAAGATCATGAAAGAGACCAAAGAGGATTATCTTTTTAATGCCATCGATCAAAGCAGGATGATTGTTTTTCGAAAAGGCAATTATATAAGACACATTCCCAAACACCCATATATTGAGGGAACAGAAGGATTGTCGAGCATTGAAGAAGCAGTCTTAAATCCCAGCATCATCACCGCTTATACAAGGGTTGATACCAGAACTGGAGCCCAATCAAAATGCCAAGGATATTATAAGATTACCAAAAAGAAGTCGCTGGGTAAGGATAAGTATATGATCGATTATTGGCAGGTTTGTGTAATATATAATGTCCGGTTTCGTCGGTGGGAAATAGCAACGGTTTTATTGGAAATGGATTCTCCGGAGTATGTTATGATAAATACAAGAATAGAGAAGATATTATACGATTATAGATAATAATATGGAAAACAGTATTTTCTTGAAGTTAATAAAAAACCTGAGCAATGACGCCAAAAAGGGTCATTGGAAATTTTTTTACGATAAATCTTCCGATTGTTTATATTGGTCAAAAAGCGCAATTTCAAAGAATGTGAATCTTAAAAAACTCTCAAGAGAAGTTTCTATTTACATGAAACCTAATGGATCGCCAGAGGGTTTACTGGTCCAATTTTTTCAAAATAATTTTTTGACTCAGAATGAGACACTGGCGGATACGGGAATGAAAAAAGCCCTTAATAAATCCCAGGAGGATAAACCGATATCTTTTGGGATCAAAACAAAAGAATTAGAGGCGCTGTTCGTGGAAAGTATTAAAAATGATATTTTAACAGACGCTTTTAGAGCCAACTATAGCTTGAAGGATCTTGAAAAAATAGTGAAGGTCTAGTGGGTTCCTTGCCGTGGTCGGCGGCGTGGAGCTATGCCTCTCACCAATTTGATATGGTCAATAGGATCGCCTTTTCTTGAACTTGCATCATAACCAAAGGGACATTATTGGTCGTCTTTTTCTTTTCCGCCTTTGTGTCATAATCTGCGCCGGCGAACGGCATCTCCTATATGGAGGATCTTAAACAATCGCCGTATAGCACCGAATGGGATGAACAGGTCTGGCAGGAAAGCTGGACGTATATAAAGACGGTCGTGGATACCGTACACGAGCCTTTTTTGATACTCGATAAGAACCTCTGCGTGCTCGCCGCAAACAAGGCGTTTTATGAATTGTTTCAAGTAGACGCAAAAGACACCGAGCATAAATATATCCATGAGATCGGCGGCGGAGAATGGAACATCCCCGCGTTGTCGTCGCTGCTCAAGGTGATCCTTCCCCAACATACTTTTTTCGACGGCTTTGAGGTGAACCATAAATTTCCTTCCATAGGAAGGAGGATCATGCTTTTAAACGGCAGGAGGATTTACATAAAAAATGAAATTTCGGAGATCTTTCCGCCGATGATCATGCTCGCGATGGAGGACATCACCGAAATGACCGTGATCGCCGAAAAGCTCGCGCAGTATGCCAGCGATATTGAAACCAAAGTGATGGAGCGGACGAGGGAACTGGAAGCGCAGGTGGGACAATTAAAGAAAGATATCGGTGACCTCAAAATAGATTCCCGTAAAAAAACCGAACACTTTCACTGATCCGCATGGCTGGTCATCAAGTTACCTGTATAAGCAGAACTCATCCCGATGGTTCATATGAGGACATTACCCATATAGGGAATTTTACGCAGGGCTGGAGGATGAACCGGGACGAGGCGATCAGATTGATCGATAGCAGACTCCATAAATTTTATGTTGTCGACGCGAATAAGATAAGTTCCTCGATAGACGTTGTGAGAGAAGAAGGAAAACATCCTTATTTGCGGAGCCATATTGAGGGAAAATGGAACGACGCCATGCTTTCATTGACCGAGTGTCCTCCGCGACGGTTATATTATGGATACGTGCCCTCATAGAGTTCTCCCCGCCGCAGGAAATGGCGACGGTCGGGAATTAGTACTATAATATGCCCTATGGCTAATCAATCATCCGTTCCAACAGTAGATGTCCAATCGTTTGCGATGAGCTTTGGCCCAAAGGAGGTCGTCAAAGACCTTTCTTTCACCGTGAACCAAGGCGAGGTGTTTGGGCTGCTCGGCTCGAACGGCGCGGGCAAGACGACCACGATCCGCACGCTCCTCGCCCTCCTCGAGCCGACGAGCGGCACATTGCTCGTGAATGGTAAGCGTTACACTCCTGCGATGGCCGCCACCGTGGGTTATCTGCCGGAAGAGCGGGGATTGTATCGCAACGAACCGGTGCTCGATACGATGGTATATTTCGCCGTCATGCACGGCTTGAGCAGGAGCGACGCGAAGGCGCGCGTTCTGGCATATTTGGAGCGCGTGGGGTTGGGCGACAAGGCGCACGCGCGGCTCGTCGAGCTCTCGAACGGCCAACAACAAAAGATCCAGCTCGGTGTGACGATCCTACACGAGCCGACGCTTATGATCCTTGACGAGCCGACGGAGGCGCTCGACCCGGTCAACCGGGACTTGCTCATGGGCATCATCAATGAACAGCGCACGAAGGGAGCCACGGTAATCCTCGTTACGCACCGCATGGAAGAGGTTGAACAGCTTTGCGATCGCATCGTGCTCCTTAAGGATGGCACGCGTGCGCTCTACGGAACGATCGATGAAGTGAAAAATAAGTTCGGCACCACGGTGATATCGGTCGCGTATACCGGCACGTTGCCGCTCAATGACAAGCTGTATCAGATCACCAAACAATTGCCGCACTACGCGGAGCTCGCGTGGCGCGAGGGTGTGACGGCGGACGAGATACTCAAGTTTTTGGCCGCCGCGGCCGATCTGCACCTTACCACGTTCGACGTCCGCCGCCCGACGCTCAATGAGATCTTTTTATCCCTCTATAAATAACATGTGGAACATTATTAATTTCGAAACGCTGCGGGCGCTTAAAAAGAAAAGTTTTTGGATCGCTTCCGTCGCGCCACTCGTCCTCATCCTCATTGTTATCGGTATCGAATTTCTTTCCGCCGAGAATGCGGCAAGTAATGCGGCGAAGCAGGCGCAGGCGTTTTCCGCGAGCGCGAAGATCGGGGAGTTCGACGCCTCGGGCTTGATAAGCCAGCAGTTGGTTGCCGCACAGCATATCGCTGTCGAGCCGAGCGAAGACGCCGGCATCGCGGCCGTAAAGAGCGGCGCGCTCGACGCGTTCTTCTATTACCCGAAGGATTCAAGCACGATGGACATCCAGGTCTATGCCCAAGACGCGGGCATCAGCTTCTCGCCGCCTTATAATGCGGCTGCTACACAATTACTCCAGCAAAGCGTGATCAATAATGTGAGCGCGGCCACTAAGGACAGCCCCGCATTCCAGATGTTACAGAATTCACCGTCTGTCACCGCGATAACCTACAAAAACGGCGTAGAGACCGAAGGGCTCGCGAGCGTCATCGCTCCGGGAATATTCGCGCTCGCATTCCTGGTGCTTTACGTTCTCCTCGCGTCATTCATGATATCGAGCACCGCCGGAGAAAAAGAGAACAGGACCGCCGAGATGCTCCTGACCTCGGTCAAAGCGGAAACGCTCATCGCGGGCAAGATATTATCTATCTTTATTTTGGGTCTAGTGCAACTTGCGACCATCGCCGTGCCGCTTCTTGTGGCGCATCTGCTTTTCCCGGCCCAGGTGGCATTGCCGTATGGCATAACGCTCAGCAGTATCCCGCTTGATCCCACCGCCATCATCTTCGGCGCGCTGTTCTTTGCGAGCGGCCTGCTGTTGTTCACCTCGCTCCTCGTCGGTTTTGGCGCGATGTTTCCGAGCGCCACCGAAGCCAGCAGATTTCTCGGCGTCGTCATTATTTCGGCATTCCTTCCCATTTACGCGATCGCCAGCGTGGTCGGTTCGCCACACACGCTGATCGTCACCATTTTCACGTACTTCCCGCTGACGGCTCCGACGACCGCGCTCATCCGCAACGCGGTCGGCAGTTTATCCATAGGAGAAGCATTCGGGTCGCTCGCGGTGATCATCGCAAGCGCGATCGTCGCGGTGTGGTTCGCCGTGCGCGCGTTCCGCTATGGTTCGATGGAATACGGCCGCCGCGTCGGTATCAAAGAGTTGTTGCGTTAAACCAACTCCGCAAACAGAATAAAAAAAGCCCTCGTGCATGGATGCACGGGGGCTTTGCTGTTCTGGTGGCTACCAGTATTCGCCGGACATGCACGCAAAACAGAATGTGCCCGGGTTCGGCGATAGCGCCTTCAGTGTTTCAAGCGGAAGGAATTCAAGCGAGTCGGCGCCCATCCTGTCGCGTATCTCTTTGATGGTCAACGACGCTGCCACGAGTTCCTCCCGGTTTGGAGTATTGATACCGTAGATGCAGGGATGGGTGATCGGCGGGCTTCCGATGCGGATGTGAATTGCCTTCGCCCGGAGTTGTCGCAGTTTCGCCACGATCTTCGGCAGGGTAGTGCCGCGGACGATCGAATCATCAACAACGACGATCGTCTTGCCCGCGATCTCCCCGGCGCTGAACGTGAATTTTTGCGCCACTTCGACGTCGCGTTGGGTCTGCGTCGCGGCAATGAATGTCCGCCCGACGTAATGGCTCCGCGCGATGACCGGAAAATACTTGCCGGACCGCCCGCTCGCCGCGAACCCCACCGCCATAAGATTGGCGCTGTCGGGAATGGGGGTCACGATGTCGGCTTCCGGAACCGGGAACAGCCGTTCAAGTTCTTGTCCGATCCTTACCCGGAGCTGTCCGACCTCTTCGCCGAAGACATCGCTTCCCGGGTGGGAGTAATAAATGCTTTCAAAGCGGCATTTCTTTTCATCCGGTTCCGCAAAGCGTTTGACGTTTATGCCATCGTGACCGATGGAGACCATGGTGCCGGCCTCCACGTCGCTCAATAGTTCCGCGTCGACGTTGGGGAATGCGCAGGTTTCCGAGGAGACGCAATACCCGCCGTTCAGTTTGCCGATCGAGAGCGGGCGGTTGCCATGCCTGTCCCGTATCGCGATAAGGCGGTTGGGGAGCAGGATGCCGAGTGAAAAGCTGCCCTCAAGCAATCCGAGGACGCGTATGATATCGGCCTCGAAATCTCCCGACGGGTTTGCTTCGAGAAGACGGAGGATGAGCTCCGTGTCCATCGAAGTCACGAGGTGCGCGGCGGGAACGAGTTTTTTGAGCTCGTCCGCGTTCGTAAGGTTGCCGTTATGAGCGATCGCGATGGGCATCGTGCCATACTTTCCCACCAAAGGTTGGATGTTCTCGCGCGTCTTGTCGTCAACGACCGTAGGGTACCGGATGTGCCCCAGGGCATCCAT
>DATCDU010000008.1:0-6515 GCA_036510525.1 Minisyncoccota bacterium | reverse complement strand
CCCACTCAAAAAAATCGCCGAAAGTATTCCAAGCTATTGACCCGAAAACGTACCTCGTCGCCCGCGCCTATTTCAACACGCGCGCCGTGTTCAAGTACCAACTCTCTATCTCCCGGAAGCGGTCCGAAGGATCGATGAGGAGCGTGGAAGTCACGATGCCCTGCACGTTGTTATTTGTCACATACACGTAATCCGGTGAGTAGAGGAAGATGGCGGGATAGCTCGCGACGATGTCTGTTTGCGCGGTTGCGAGCTCAACCGACGTGGAAGCACTCACCGTGTTCTGCCGCGCCCGCTCGATGAGCGTGTTCACGGCGGTGCTGTTATAGAGCGAAAGATTAAGGCCTGGCGCGAAGTCCTGCGAGGAATCCCAGAACGAGTAGAGGTCCGAGCTCGGGCCGAGCACGTTGCCGAAGAGCAGCGACTCATAGTTTCGCGCGGGAATCAGGTTGTTCACGATATCATCCGAGGAATCAGGGATCACATTCACCTGCACGCCGATGGCCTGCCACGCGGTTTGGAGATAGCTCGCCGTGTTCGCGAGGAAATCGATCTGCGGCACGGTCAGGTTCACGACGAGCGGGATTATGGCGCCGTGGATCACTTTCGAACGGAACGTGCTGGAGCCCACGATCGTCCAGCCGGCATTATCGAGCAAACTTTCGGCGAATAGCGTGGACGATGCCGCGCTCGGCGTGCCGCTGCTTACGGCAGGATTGTAATATTCCGCACCCTGCGGAATCGGGCCGTACTCCGGCGTGCCATAGTCGCCGAGCGCGGCGCTCACGAGCGCGTTCCGGTCCACCGCCACCGAGAGCGCCTCGCGCACGGCGGGATCCTGCAGGCCGAGGTTCACGCTCTGATTGAAGAACACCGCGTAGTACGCGGACGTGGGCCACGCGACGGTGTTGTCCGGGCGCGTGATCTCGGCGATATCCTCCGGCGAAACGTTCCCGAACCCGTCGATCGTGCCGTTATTGAATGCCGTGACGAGCGTGTTCTCGTCGTTAAAGAAATCAATGTTGAAATTGGGAATGAGCGGATGCGCCTCGAGCGTCCCGTTCCACGCCCCTAATTGGTACGAGGAAATGAATCCATCACTGTTCTTGTTGTACGAAACGAATTGATACGGGCCGCTGCCGACGGGCTTCAGGTTGTAGTCCGACAAGTGCCAGTTGCCCGGCGGCGTTTCCGCAAAAAGATGCTTCGGCAAAATATATAAATTGTTCAGCGTGTCGAGGAAGTTCGCGTACGGGTTTGTGAGTGTGAACTGCACCTCGAGCTCGCTCACGCGCGTCGCCGTCACGCCCTGCCACGATTGATAGAGCGGGGAGTGCGCGTCCGGATCCTGAATGGAATCCACGGTGAAGACCACATCATCGCTCGTAAGCGGTTGCCCGTCCTGCCAGGTAAGGCCCTGCTTCAATCGCGCATCCCACGTTTTGAGGTCTGCGGATGGGGTGATGCTATCGGAAATATCCGAGAGATTGCTGTAGATCATCTTCACAAGGTCGAGGTCCGTCTGCGACGACGCGATGACGGGGTTGATGTATTCCGGCTGGCCGAGCATGCCCTCCGTGTACGCACCGCCGGCGGCTGGGACAGCCTTCGTCGTTGCCGCGATCACGAATCCAATCACGATCGCAAAGCTTACGACGGTTCCCGCGAGAGCGAGAACAAACGTGATACGTTCTTTTTTAGTGAGCGCGGCAAAGATCTTCTTGAACCACATGTAAAAAAATTTAGTGCGTCTGGAGGAAAAGCTGATACACCGCGAGCGCTACGAACACTACCGAGAGGACGATCGTCGCGTAGAACACCAACTTCTCCATGCCGCGCCGCGCCTGATAATATCCCTCGCCACTGCCGCCCATGAGCCCCGACATGCCGGAAGAACGCTCCTGCAAAAGGATGAGCGTGATGATAAGCGCGGAAAGGATGATCTGGATGATGGCGATGGTCATAGTTCTATATATAGCGCGATTATAGCGCGACGTGAATGATGAAGTTGATGACGCTTACGATGAGGGTCGCGAAGAAGAGGGCGGGAATGTTCTGTATGATAATACTTCCATTGAGAAAGTCAATGTGATCGGCCACGATGGGGAGAATATAGAGGATGATCGCGTTCACCACGAGCACGCCAAGTCCGAGTGTAAGGATGATGACCGGGCCAAGGACCAGTGTGAGCAACGGCTTCAAAAGGAAGTTGAGCACGGCGAGCACGAGCGCAATGAGGATGAGCGTGATCGGATTCCCGTTTAGCACAAAGCCGGGGACCCACATATTTGCAAGCCACAACGCGAGTGCGTTGCCGCCCACTATTATTACGAGACGCGCGAACCAGTGCATGGTTCTATTATAGCATCCCGTCGCCTCACGCTCTGGCACATGCTTTTGAAAGGACGGCGTTCTCCCACGGGACTCCTAAGAGTCGCGTCTGCTGGCTGGCCGCCTTGGCTCTCAGCGCCTTCGCGCTTCCGAGACACCTTTCAAAAGCATGTGCCATAGCGGGGACGGAAAGGCGGCAATAATAGAGATAATTTCTTGATTTCGAATCGTGCCCGGTGTGCAAAGAAAAACCGCGACCCAAGTCGGGGCACGGTTCGCCTACTGATTTATCCATCAGGCAGTCTCATTCCGTCGTCAAGAAACAGGCGAAGTAATGAAGTGCCGGGACAATATAGATACGGCGTGCGATTGGAGAGATTTAAGGCACGTTCTTGGAATCCTCTCTGTCGCTTCACACGGGCAAACTTCTGTTGGGTGTGGATTTCCGCCGAAATCTCATCCCTCTATTCTTGAAGCCACCTAACTCTGCCATGATTTTCCTCTCCACCAACACCTGGAGAGATAATAGTATTCCTGCTAGGTCACGTCAAATAAGGCCTCGGCACATTCAAATTTCAATTGCAACACCGGTCAAAATCGTTCGAACTCGCTCATCGCGCGGGTGCGTAGTTCTATATCAAGCTGCTTAGCAAACTGGTGCCGCCCATGTCTTCAGGCTTCTGGATGCCCATCAATGCGAGGATGGTGGGGGAGACGTCGGCGAGGGAGCCGAGCGTTTCGTTGGTAAGGTTATCGCCGTTGATGAATTTTCTTCCTTTGAGATTCTGGATCACGAGATAGAGCGGCACGGGGCTCGGGTCGTGCGAGCTCTCGGGCATGCCGGTCTGTTCGTCGATCATCACTTCTATGTTTCCGTGGTCCGCAGTGATGAAGAGGAGCGTGTCGGGATTCTCCGAGGCCTTCACCACACGCGCGATCTGCGCATCCAGCACTCGCACCGCTTCCATACCGGCGTTGAAGTTGGCGGTGTGCCCGATCGTGTCGGCGTTCGCATAATTGACGAGGATGAAGTCGAAGCCCTTGCTCTCAATCGCCTCGACGAGCCGGTCGGTGATCGCGGATGCCATCATCTCGGGATGTTCTTCGGGGTGCGGACTGGTATTTGACGGCACGAGCGTGCGATATTCTCCCTTGAACGGCTCTTCACGGAGCCCGTTAAAGAAGTAAGTGACGTGCGCGTACTTATAACTCTCTGCGAGGCGCAACTGCACCATCCCGGCGTCGCTGAACACCCGGCCGATCGGCCACTGCACGTTATCGGGCGGAAAGACAACAGGCACATCAAACGCGTCATCGTAGTGGCTGAGCGTCGCGATGTAAAGATTGTTGAACGTGGTGCGCGGAAAATGATCGAAATCTTTTGTGATGAACGCGGACGCCAACTGGCGGATGCTATCCTCGCGGTAATTGAAGAACACGAGCGAATCGCCGTCCTGTACTTTTTTATCATCCGAAAAGCGGAGCGGGGGAAGATATTCCTCCGTGGAATTCTGTTTGTACATCGCCTCGATCGCGGGCGTGGGATCATCCACAAGCGTGCCGCCCTTTCCGAGCATCGTGTCGTACGCCGCTTGCGTCAGGCGCCAGTTGCCGTTGCGATCCATCGCGTAGTATCGGCCGATGAGCGTTGCCACTTCATCTTTTGGCACTTCTTTAAGGAACGGCTCAACGGTATGCGGCGAACTGTCCTCGCCGTCCGCAAAAAGATGCAGATTTATTTTTGTGACCTTCTCCATCGCCGCCATCTTAAGGAGCGCTTGCAGATGGCTGAGCGATGCGTGGATGTTCGCCTTCGTGAGCAATCCTGCGAAGTTGATCGTGGAATTATTGTCGCGCGCGTGCGCGAACGCGGCCTTCAGCACGGGGTTTTCGAAGAACGTGCCGTCCTGGATCGCCATGGTGATCTTGGGGAAATACTGATACACGACCTTGCCGGCGCCGAGCGTAAGGTGCCCCACCTCGCTGTTGCCGACCTCGCCCCACGGAAGTCCGACGGCGATGCCCGATGCCTGCAGGCTCGTGACGGGATAATTTTCTTCAAGCCACTTGAATGTGGTCGGCTGTGCCATGAAGACAGGATTCGTATAGTTATTCTTGCCGATGCCCCATCCGTCGAGTACTACCAGCACCGCAGTTTTCTTTGCCATGATTCTATTTTAGATGAAACTATGGCTTTGGCATAGGCATGACATTACAAAACAAAAGATCCGTTGCCGGGTCTTTTGCGAGTCCAAACATAGTACTGGACGGCTCTGATTTGCTACCGAATTAAATCATAGCAGGAGAGTGGTGGCGGTCAAATATCTTTTAATGTTTATTTAATGATTCTAAATAACTTCCCCGTGGACGTGAGGGGACTTGCACCCCTTGGACTCTGAGTAGCAAATCAGAGCTAGCACTATGCCACGCCCGGAGGCAGTTTACGAAATAGTGCATTAAAACTATTTAAACTCGTTTAGGCCTATTTGGGCCACATTCCTTGACCGCGAGGCCTGTTTGGCGCTATCATAAAGGCAATTAAAAAGTCCTTAAACCATGAAACTTTCGGGAACTAACTATTATTATGGAAATAACATACGTAGCGCTGAGCGCGGTGGTGTTTTTGGTGGTGGGAGGTGCGGTGGGATACCTCGTTCGCAAGGCATCGGCGGCCAATAAACTCGCGGAGGCGGAGACAAGGGCGAAAGAGATCGTTTTGGAGGCAAAAGAAAAAGCTGCCTCGCTTTTGGTTGAGTTGAAGAATGAAGAGAAGGATCGCCGCAAGGAGATCGACGCGCTCGAGGCGCGAGTGCTGCATCGCGAGGAGACGTTGGATAAAAAACTGACGGACCTTTCCGCGGAGGAAGCGAAGTTCCGCGCGCGCGAGGAAGGCGCAAAGGCGATAGAAGAGATGGTGGCCAAGAAAGAAGGCGAGATCGATTCGCGCCTGGAGAAGATCGGCGCGCTTTCGGTCGCCGAGGCGAAGGAAGAGATCATGCGGCGCGCAAAAGAGGATCGCTCCAATGACCTCGCACAATCCATCCAGAAGATCGATCGCGAGAATCGCGAGGAGGTAGAGAAGCGCGCCGCGGACATCATCACGATCGCGCTCCAGCGCTACGCGCGCTCGCACGTCGCGGAGATGACGACCACGATCTTTCACTTGGAAGACGAGGAGTTGAAGGGCAAGATCATCGGCCGTGAAGGACGCAATATCCGCGCGCTCGAGCGCGCCACCGGCGTGGAATTTATCATCGACGAAGCACCGGACGGGATCATCATCTCATCGTTCGACCCATTCCGCCGTGAAGTGGCGCGGCTCGCGCTCGAAAGACTTGTGAAGGACGGCCGCATTCAGCCGGCAAAGATCGAGGAAAGCGTGGAGATGGCGAAGGCGGACCTCGCCAAGCGCACGCAGGAGATCGGCGAGTCCGCCGCGCAGGACCTTGGCGTCTTCGATCTTCCGAAAGAACTTTTGCAGATGATCGGGCGCCTCCACTTCCGCACGAGCTATGGCCAAAACGTGCTTGTGCACTCCGTAGAAATGGCATATATCGCGGAAATGATGGCGCGTGAGCTCGGCTTGAACGCCGACGTGGCAAAGCGCGGCGCATTGGTGCACGACATCGGCAAGGCGATCGATCACGAGGTTGAGGGAACCCACGTGGAACTCGGCATGAAGTTGTTGCGCAAATATAATATAGATGAGCGGGTCGTCGAGGCGATGCAATCGCATCACGACGATTATCCGTATGCGCGGCCGGAGGCGTACGTGGTAACCGCCGCTGACGTTCTCTCTGCGGCCCGCCCGGGTGCCCGCCGCGGCACGCTGGAGAACTATGTAAAGCGCCTTGCCGACCTTGAAAAGATCGCGGGGGAGTTCAATGGCGTCAAGAGCGCGTATGCGATCGCCGCCGGCCGCGAGCTCCGCGTGTTCGTGATTCCGGAGAAGGTGGACGATTTCCGCGCACTTGAGCTGGCCCGCGAGATTGCAAATAAAATACAATCGGAGCTAAAATATCCTGGTGAGATCAAAGTGAACGTGATCCGCGAGATGCGGGCGGTGGAATACGCCCGGTAGTATGATATAATTATTCAACATGATCACCGATACGATTTTCAACCACCCCGTCAGCGCCGCCGTCATCGCGGGACTCCTGCTTCTGGGGGTCATCGCCAAGTTG
>DATCDU010000007.1:0-15872 GCA_036510525.1 Minisyncoccota bacterium | reverse complement strand
GGACGGCCCCATGATGGAAACGAAGTCGCCCTTGTTGATCGTGAAAGAAACGCCCCGCAGTGCGGACGTGACCTCTCCTTCATCAACATAATCCTTCTTAAGATCCTTGACCTCGATCATTGAGCCTTTAGACCGACATTCACGACCTGCTCGCCATTGGTCACGCCGGACGTGATCTCCACGTTGCCGTTCTGATCATGGATGCCGAGCGTCACCGGCACCTGCGTCTCTTTGTTGTTCTGCAGAATATCCACGTACGTACCGCTCGCGTTTTGGATGACGGCGTATTCCGGAAGGATGAGCGCATTCGCATCGGTTTGCGTACTGATATCCAGATTCGCGGTCAGGCCGCTCTTGATGCGCGGGTCGGGCGTGTTGAAGGAGACCTTTACAAGATAGTCAACGACGCCGCTCTCGATCGTTTCGGCAGGGTCGATGTAGAAAACCTTTCCGGCAAAATTCTCGCCGGGGAACGCATTGAACGTCATGTTGACGGAGTTGCCCATGGCAACCTTCCCGATATCGGTCTCGGGAACATACGCGTCCACCTCGAAGTTGTTCGCCGAAATAATAGAGGTGATCGTTTGGCTTGGCGTTGCGACCTCTCCGACCTTCGCGTTCTGGACGGTGACGACGCCGCCGATAGGGGAGACGAGCGAGGCGTTGTTGATGCTCACCTGTATGCTTTGCACATTCGCTTGCGCCGACGCCACCTGTGCCTGCTGTGCCGCGATCGCGTTCGTCGTTGATCCGGCAAGCGTCTCGTTCAACTGCGCCTGCGCCTGCGCCACGGCGATCTGCTGTGAAGCAATGGTCTGCGCGATGGTACTGATCGCGTTTGAGGCACCGTCCACCTCCGTAATGGCGCTTGCGACATCGTTCTGATAGGCGCTGGTCGTGCTTGCAGAAAGCCCCGTCTCGCCCACTATAGCGTTCACATCAGTGCTTAACATATTTTCAACGACCGTGAGATGATTGGTGGCATTCTGTAATGCTTGGCTGAGCGTCGACGTTGACAATGACGTAGTGGTCGAAGAAAACGCGGTTATCTCGTTCTGCCACTCGGCCAATTCCTGGCCGACCTGGGTGCGTTCCGTATCCGCATTATTCATCACCCCGGGATTGCTGACAGAGAAGGATAATTGTGGATTGCTCGAATCGGGATTGGTATAGAACACCCCGATCTGATTTCGGACGGCGTCGGTGGCTTTCGCATACGCGTCCTCAACGGCGTTCGGGATGCCCGAGTACGTGTTCGCGAGTGACTGTTGCGCCGCCGCGACGGTGGTCTGTGCGACCTGGATGGCCTGCGGCGTCGGTCCCGCCTGAAGCTGTTGCAAGTTAGCCTGCGCCGAGGCAACGGCAGCTTGGGCCTGTGCGAGCTGTGCCTGAAGGGAGCCTGTATCGAGGGCGACGAGCGTATCGCCGGCGCTTA
The DNA here is from genome assembly GCA_036510525.1 of Minisyncoccota bacterium. Taxonomy (GTDB): domain Bacteria; phylum Patescibacteriota; class Minisyncoccia; order UBA6257; family 2-01-FULL-56-20; genus JAKAGE01. The sequence continues at coordinate 14,437 of DATCDU010000007.1, read as the reverse complement.
CATTGTCACCCGCGTTCTTATAGACCGCCGCGATCGTGCCGCCGCTTTGGAATGAGAGATTGAGGCTTTTGATAGGCGTCGTGTTGCCGGTGACGCTTACCACCTGGGTGATGGAACCCTGCGTGACGGAAACGAACTGGTACTTACTGCCACTCCGGGATGCAATAAAAAAATAAACGATGCCACCGAGCACGAGCAGCGCGACAACCATGATGATGATCTTCTTTTTCCCGAATCCTGACCGTGTAACTATTCTATTCATATAATGGTATTATACCACAGAAGCCGAACTATCATATCATCTATTACAGCCGCTTTGGCCTGAGTTATCCACAGGATAGTTAAGTACGTTAATAATTATATTTTATAATCAAATCCACAGCATCGCATAGTATAAAAAAATTCCGCTCGCGTACGAGCGGAACTGCATTCATTCATCGGTTGGAAGAAGAATGTCGATGTGTACGGGAGGCGAAAGAGACGAAACGTCGGCTCGATGACAAGCACCGCTATCACCGTGACGATCGCAGACCTCCACGCCCATGCCCGGTGAGGTCCATCGTCCTTGAGCTTGCCTCCTGCAAGATCTCGGCCATATCGCGCGGTTTTAAAGAGGGAGAAGACCATCAGGATGGAGAGTCCCCAGATCAAGATAGCCGCATCATGCGCATAATGGGTAAGATGCACTTGTTTGTACCTCCGAAATTTTTTGAGTAACCGTTGTCTGTCTCAGCCCCTGCATAACTGATGCACAATACTATTTCAACTATTTTAAGGTATAATGAAACCAATGAAGATCGAGTGGAACAAAGTGACCTGGTATTCCAAGCTCATCGCGCTGGCGCTTTTCGTGGCGTTGCCATTCATTGGTTTTTATTATGGAGTGCAATACGGGAAGATAGCGGCGAGCGTCGGTCAAACGCCCGTGATAAGCGCAGCGGCCACGTCAACCATCGGCGGCACCGGCACGTCGTACTATAGCGACCCCGCCGAGTGGCAGATTGATGCGAATAACACGACTGCCGGTTTCAGCATCGCGTATCCATTGGACTTTGATACCCAGGACAATTATTCAGCCACACCGTCCACCGATTGGCGCTTGGATACAAACGCGCCGGGAATAAAATATTTTATGCTGACCGTGCCGCGCGCGTTCGAGCCGCAGACAAATTTCGCGGGCGCGACGTTAACAGTAGGCGCGAGCGGTAATGATGCTGCCGTTTCGGACTGTATGGATCTTGGCGAAGGCGTAATAACATCGACGACCACGATAAACGGTACTTCATTCAATGTGTTCATGTGGTTCGATGAGGGTGCCGGTAATGAATATGCGATTACGAGCTATCGTACGCTCCATGCCGGAAAATGCTATGTGATCGAGTATAGCCTGCATTCGAGCCAGATCGGGAACTATCCGACATCGTACGACCTCCAGCCGTTTAGCGAACAACAAATAAATTCGGTGATGCAGAATATCGTCAGCACATTCAAATTTATGTAAAATAATCCCTCACGATCTATGAATAAATCAAATAAAATAATTGTTGTGGTGGTGCTGGCACTCGTGGTGCTGTTTGGTGTCGGGCAATTCTTTGCAAATCCTTCAACGATCAATCCCAGTGCGGGCAACCAGACCACATCCACTGCTTCGCAAAGCAGTCCCGCCACGCCAGCGACGCAGGTCATTGCATATGTTGCCATCCCGCCCGCCAGTTCCACGCCAGTAGAAAGCGGCTCCTGTTGGACCAACTCCATCGCCGCGCCGTTCCGCAGCGATGCCTGGCGTTGCACGGTGGGGAACAGCATCAGCGATCCGTGCTTCCAGATCTCGAATAGTACGAGCAGTCTTTTGTGCGACGTGAATCCCACAGTGATAGATTCCACTTCCACGTTTGTGCTTAAGCTTACCAAGCCGCTTCCGACGCCGGAGGTTCCGCCGGCTGGCGATGTGCCATCCAACTGGGCGTGGCTTATCCAGCTCGAGGGCGGCACGCTTTGCACGCCATTCACCGGCACATTGCCCATCACCGCCACCGGTGAGGCCGCGAGCTACGGCTGTGCCCCGGGCCCGCTGGGAGACAATCTCCTGATCTTCAACGAATTGAACTCATCGAGCAGTGCATGGACTGCGGAGGTCGGGACGATTTCAGAAACGACATCAAGCTTGCCAGTCATCGCGAGTTCTTCAACCGTCCCGGTGGAAACGGTGTGGCAGTAGAAAATAAAACACCCTCTTAATAAAGAGGGTGTTTTATTTTCTAAACCGCCCAAACTACTGCCTACTGCGCGCTCGTCGAAGCGTTCGCGCTTGCCGAGACTTTGAATCCCGCGAGGTCTTTTATGATCGCCATCGCGTCAGCGCGCGCGGTCACAAAGTCCTGTTGTGCAGCGAGGATCTTGGAGTGAGCATCCTTCAACGTTGCAGTGTTGGAAGCCTCGATCGTGGCGTTGCCGTTGTCCGGGGTGAGCGATGCGACCTCCGAGGCCGCTGCGCTAGCCTGTACGTTGGCGTCCGCAACTTTCGCATTGAAGTCCGCGAGGGAAGCGTTCGCCGCCGTCACATCATTGCCGGCCGTTGCGGCCGCGCTGATCCGCGCCGAGAACTTCGTGCTAAGGTCGTTCATTGTGCTCACAATCGTGAGCGCCCTGTCCGACGCGGCCTCGATCGCACCCTGCGGAAGGACGAGGACGAAGATGCGATAGGACGACGTGATCGATTGGACATCGGTCTTGAGGCTGCTTGTGTTGTTCGCCGCCGCGTCGGCCGCGATCTGCGTCTGGAGCGTGTTCATCGCCGCGATCTGGCTCGATATGGATGCCGACAGATTGCTCTTGTCGGTAGCCGATAGGCGCGCCATTGCATTCACGCGCGCGCTCAATGCGTTCAACGCGTCAATGCGCCGCGTGATCTCCGCGTTAGCCCGGGTGCTGATATCCTTGACCCGTAGCGCAAGCGTTGCGCCCACGGCGGCGCCCACTTTTATGCCAAGGGCGGAAATGGATGTCGATGCGTTCGCGCTTGCCCCCAAGCCGAACCCGGCGGCCTGCGTCAGCGCGGGAAATGCCGCAGTGGCGATGATCGCAACCGCCGTGCCAACCGAAGCGATCGTCTTACTATATTTTTTATTCATGATCTTTTAATGTATATTATTGCGCCTGCTGTACCGGCTGGTCGTTCATGCTCTGGGTCACGCTCGCATTATCCGAGTTCAAACCGTTTATCTGCGCGTTCGCACTCGTCATATCCTGTTTGATGGACTGATCCGAATCGCCTGAAGGATAGGAGGACGAGGCGGTCGTCGTGCTTACTGTCGTTGAGGTAGTGTTCGCCGTCGGTGCAGCGGTCGGTGCGCCGCCCTGGCTTGCGAGCCACCACCAGATTCCGCCGATCACGATCACCGCAATGATGACCCAAAGGATTGTTTTTCCTGTTGTTGACATGGGAAAGATATATTATTTTTTTATTTGTTTATCTCGTTTTGATTTCATCAGGGAGGCATCATAGGTATGATTTCGACCTTTCTGACGTGCCACGCCCTAGAAAATAATTATACCCCATACCACATGATGATACGCAATATGGCCGTGGGTGTTACCAATATGCTACAAATATGCGGCCTTTTTCAGCCAATCCTCGTTCTCCCATTCCCACAACCGCTTTGCCCCCAGAAACGCGGTAAAGTCGTCCTGCCAGGAGGGGAACTCTTTCAGCTCGATATCGCCGTAGAGTTCGCTCCACTCGTGCAGGCATCCGCGCTGAGTCCGATCTTTCCAATCCGTTTTGATCTTTTCGCGGCCGCCCTTCACGCGGCGGATCGCGCCGCACCGTAAACATTTTTGGGCCTGGTCGATCTTCAAGATCCAACGCGTGGAGAGATCTTCGAACTCGTTCTTGAGCGCGTCCATGTATGCGGAGGTTTGTAGGGAGTAGTCACGATAGATGGACTGCGAGGTTTTGATATCCAAGACGCCGAGTTTGCCGTCAATGCGCGCGATGGCGTCCACGGTACCCGCGTAGCGATGGTCGCGGTTGAGGATGCGGCGCTCTACGAGATCGGGCGTTACATGAATATGGTTCTTCTCAAAAAATTCCTGGAACGAACGCACCGCTGGAGCCACCACTGCCGGGATATCATCCGTTTTTCCGAGCAGCAGCCCTTCTACCGCTTCGTGCAGCATCGTGCCCTCGGCCGCCGAGCGTTCCGTCGATTCTTTTGCGGCGCGGTAGCTCTTCGCTTCGCCGTAATAATAGTAGAGCGCGGGCTTGGCTTTGATCGTCACGATCTTCGTGACGCGCGGATACCAATCGCCGTCGATCGTGTATCCGCACTGCTCCTTGAAATCGTTGAGGTCTTTGAATTCGTCGAATAGTGACATGAATGATGTAATAAATTATTTCAACAGTTTTTCGGTTAGATCGGAAATATCTCCAGCGCCCATCATGACGACGACGGGGGAGTGAGTAAAACTCTTCTTGGGAGGCACATCATTGAGAACTTTTATGATAGTGCTGCGGATCTTAGTTGGCGTTGCCGGATCGAGATAGAATATCGGTTTCTCCGGCGTGCGCGCCACGAGCGCGCGGGCGAGGGCGGCCGAATCATGTGGCAGTTTTTCATCGCGCCCGAGCACTTTATAGAGCGGCAGGATGAACACGATGTCCGCCGCATCGAACGCCGTGGCGAAGTCCTCGAAGAGCAACTCTAAGCGTTGTGCCTGGTGCGGCTGGAATACGCAAATGAGCGGCGATCGCGGGAATTTTTCTTTGAACGCGGCGAGCGTCGCACGGATCTCTGTCGGGTGGTGCGCGTAATCGTCGTAGACCGCGATTTTAGTATTTTTTAATCTTCCTTTGAGCTCCATCCGCCGCCATGCGCCGCGGTACGAACCGATCGCGCCCAAGGTTTTCTTTTCAGGAATTTTTAATGCTTTACCGAGGGCTATGATCGCGAGTGCATTCGAAATATTGTGCGCGCCCGGGATCGGGATTATTTTTTTGATCTTCTTTGCGGACATGGCATTCCTGCGCATCGAGTACCAAATAACTTTCAGTTCACGCTTTTTTGCCAGCCGCGCAATTGTCGCACGCAAAGAATAAAGCGCCACGTCGTCGCGGTTTAGGATCAGCGTGCCGCTGCGCCGTGTCCGCGCCAGGAATTTCAAAAATGCGCGCTTTGCATTCGCATACGTTTTATAAAAATCCATGTGCTCGCGATCGATGTTTGTGACGATCGCAATCGCCGGGGAGTAATCCAAAAATGCGGCGTGAAAGTCATCCGCTTCCAAAACAAGGTACGGCCCGCGCCCGACCCGAATATTTTTCCCATCGAGATCCGTCAATTTGGTTCCCACAAGGATCGTAGGGTCGAGACCCGCGCGCACGAGCGCGAGCCCGGCGAGCGCAGTTGTCGTGCTTTTGCCGTGGGAGCCCGTGATTGCAATCGTTTGATATTCTTCTGTGATGCGCCCGAGCACCCGGGAATAGGGGAGGACTACCAGCCCTTTCCGAGCCCGAGCGGCGGCTAATTCCGGATTATCCTCGGGAACTGCCCTATTATAGATAACAAGCCCCGTCCCAGCCGGTATATTGCCCTTTTTATGCCCAATTTTGACCCGTACGCCCTCTTTTATAAGCTCCTGCGTCATTGTGCTCTTTGCCGCGTCTGAGCCGGAAACGTGCCATTTGTGGGCGAGGAAATATCGGGCCAAACCGCTCATTCCAATCCCGCCGACGCCGATGAAATGTACTCTCATGATTGGTTACTATTATAACCCCATAACGAGCTGAAGACCATTAAAAACGAATTAAGAATATTTTTCGATCACAAACTTCTTGATATTCTCCGCTTGCAGATCGATGGTGGGAAGTTTTGAGAGGGGGATCCATATCGGATCATGGGTTCCGCCCGAGCCATAGGGAGTATTCGGTTGATATTCGAGACCGTCACCGGTTCCAAATGTGCCTCCGGTCTGCTCGCAAAGGTAAAAATAATGTACAATCGCTATACCCTTGGAATTATTCTCGTGATATTCTCCGACAAATTCTCCGATGCTGACATTGATGCCAAGTTCCTCCTTCATCTCTCGTATCAACGCTTGCGAATGGTTTTCTCCATCTTCTACACCGCCGCCGGGGAAAATATAATAAGTCCTGTCCGGTTTTACCCGCTTGATCAGAGCAATCCTTCCATCCTTAATGATAATCCCGCGGACACGTTCATTCATTTTATTTCATTGATACGTCGTTCCCAGATAGTTGAGCGGATCCACGTCGTGGCCTTGCGGGTACGGACCGCAGCCATGCGCCGCCGCCATGCTGAACCCCGCAGCTTCGAAGATCGAGAAGTGAAGATGTGGGCCGGTTTCGTCGCCACTGTTGCCGATCGTACCGATGAGCTGATTCTTGGATATCGTCTGGCCGGCTCGCACATCGATATCGTTGAGGTGTGCGAATAAAAGATCGAGGTGATTTGTGTTGTCTTGTAAAACAATGAAACGTCCGAAAGCGATGCGCGGACAATAATTATCCTGATCACCCGTTGTGAGAACGGTCGCGTCGGTAGGCGAGTAGATGGGCGCACCATAATCCGCTGCGATGTCGATGCCGTTGTGCCAGTCATCGATGTACATATACGAATATGGCGTGTGGCCGTAGCCCTGCGTGATGTACTTATAGCCGTCGCCGCCCTTGTCGAAGATGCTGAAGTTGATGGCGGTAAGACCGCCGGTGGCGCCTCCGGGTGTTATGGCGGAAGGGAAGGATGGAAAGAGTGAAGAAAACGACCCTGAGTTTAAAGTGTTTGCCGCGGTCGCTACAAGATCAAAGCCGACCGCGATCACGAGGATCAGGAGGAGGATAAGCAGGACGTTCTTCATGGTGTAGAGTTCATTGTGCCTGAACCCGCGATGTTAGGGAATAGGGCCTTTTAGAAACCTCATCTGTCGCCCATTAATTCTTTTGCGACAGATAAATAGCTTTATCTAGCTATTTAGCCACTTCCACTCATTTTTAATGAAACAATCCCAATAGCCAGTTCACTGCCTGCTGTGCCAGTCCGAGTGTCCACGCGATCGCGTTCAGGAGCACTTGGAATATTCCGGACAGCTGTACCCCGCTCACGCCGTAGAACCAATTGTCGAACTCGATCAACCACTGGCTCAAGATGTTTTGCGCGCCGTTTGAGATGCCTGGTGCCAGATTGATCGTCGGAAACCCGGACGTCGGTCCGCTGGTTTTGATCGTCGTATTATTGTTGAATTTGAGGCTGCTGAAGAAGTTAGTGAAGGGCGAAACAAGGTTTTGGAGCGAGCTACCAAAGTCGTAGCTGCCGCTGGCGGATTGGGTGCTGGTTGGCAACGGTCCGACCGCATAGGCGCGCGCTGTTTGTGGCACGGCGAAGAAGATGCTCATGGAAATAAAAATCCCGATCGTAGACGTGGCGACGATCGTTCCGCCTAAGAACATCATGCGGTTCTTGCGGGCGTTGCGGTTCATTAAATTTATTATAGCACTTTACGCCGCCGTCTTTTTAATCGCTTCGTCGATGCGCCGCAAAGATTCCTCGCGGCCGAGCACGGACATGATCTCGAGCGGGTCGGGCGAGTTGGCTTGCCCGGAGAGCGCCACACGCAGTGGCCAGAGAACGATTCCCCTGCCCTTATCCCCCACTATGAGCGGCAGGCATGCGGTGAGCGTCTCGCGCGTGAAGTCCTCCGCAGCGACGCTCGCGATCACCGTGCGCGCACCGACCAAGACATCGGCAACTTCTTTGAGTGTCGAGGAATCCTTCCAGATCAAAAGTTTTGGTTCGTAATCCGGAATGGCGAAGAAGAATGCACTCGATTGCGCGATGTCATCGAGCGTCTTCGCGCGGGCGATCTGCACGGCAACGACGCGCTTCAAAAGTTCATTGTCTTTTACTATGATATTGTTCTTTGCGAAGAATGGCTCGGCAAGCGTTGCGATCTCGTCGAGCGGCATCGCTTTCATGTGTTCGCGATTCAGCCAATCCAGCTTCTCTTCGTTGAACACTGCGCCGGACTGCTGTACGCGGTCGATGTCGAATTCGGCGATCAGTTCTTCGCGCGAGAGCACTTCCTTATCACCCTTCGGATGCCAGCCGAGCAACGCCAAAAAGTTGATCATCGCTTCCGGCACGTATCCCCGCTCGCGATAGCTCATGAGCGCGGTATCTGAGAATCGCTTGGACATCTTGCTCCGGTCGGCGTTGAGGATCAGCGGGATGTGCGCGTAGATCGGTTCGGCGAACCCGAGCGCACGCGCCATCAGAATTTGTTTCGGAGTATTCGAAAGATGATCTTCGGCGCGGATGACGTGCGAGATCTGCATCAGCTCGTCGTCCACGACGACGGCAAAGTTATAGAGCGGATTGTCCAGATCCTTTGCGATGATGATGTCACCGAACAGCGCCGCGTCGAAGATGACCTTGCCGCGTACGAGGTCTTTGAACTCGACCTTCACCTCCGGCACCTTGAAGCGGATCACCTCGGGGCTTTTACCTTCGGGCGGCGTCGCGGTGCGGCAGTGGCCACTGTATTTTGGCGGCAATCCCTGCGCGAGCATCATCTGACGCTGGGCTTCGATGTCTTCCTTTGAGCAATAGCAATAATACGCGTCGCCGCTTGCGATCAGTTGCTGAAGATATTTTTTATAGATCTCGGTGCGCTCGCTCTGGCGGTACGGACCAAACTCGCCTTTCTCGCCGCCGAGTTCGAGCTGGCTCGCGTCGCCCACCGATTGCGGACCTTCGTCCCAGTTCAATCCGAGCCATGAAAGGCCCTGGAGCAGTTCGTCGTCGTGGCGCTTTTCGGATCGCTCTTTGTCCGTGTCCTCGATGCGCAGCACGAATGTGCCGCCGTACTTGCGCGCGAACAGCCAGTTGAAGAGCGCGGTGCGTACGCCGCCGACGTGGAGTGGCCCCGTCGGACTTGGCGCAAATCGCACTCGGATGGATTTTTTCGGGGCAGAGACTTCCATTACTCCCCTATTTTAGCACGAAAATGAGGGGATTTCTATATAACCATTCATCGAATAGTTATCCGATAAATTTTCTATCTTTTAGATAATTCTTCCCTTCTTCCGAAATAGAATATTTATTTGACCTGAGTTGGGCAAGCCCATTCTGCTCAAGGGCTGTCAAAATTATTACCTTTTCATCCTCGGGAGAACGATAGGTAAGCTCAGGAAGAACAAATTTTTCCATGAATTCGGTAGTAGTATATTCACCTCCATTGCTATTAAGCCACCGCAACGCTTCAATTGTATTTGGCTGTAAAAATAAATCCAGATATAAACGTTTATAATCCCATTCATCTTTAGCGGCGCCCTTTAAGTCATCGTTTTTCTCGACGTCTTCATTTCGCTCCTGCTTTCCAGTTTTAATAGTCTTTTTATCCCAATTTATCTCAATAATTTTATCAATAAAATTTTTTATATTATCTCGGAATATTAAAATTGTAATAAATGACAATACTGGCCAAGTAAGAAAGGTTTGAAGTGTGGGTATTATGCAATCCCTAAAAATAAAAAATATCATGAAAAATTTATTATTGCTGATTTATGATAACTTACAAGTAAGTCATCACTACATTATAATATTATTTTCTAGATTATTAAGCAAAATCTATTTGATCAACTTCTGTAATAAGCCCCCTACTTCGTGCTTATCGCCAATAGCTCCTCCGAGATCCTCTCCGCCGCGCCGGGGATGAAGAAGGCGCTCGAGGCGGCGCTCATCTTTGTGCGCAGGTCGTTGTCAGTGAGGATGTTCTTGAGTTGTGCGAAGAAGATGCCGGGCACGAGGTTTGCCTCCTCGATGACGACCGCGGCGCCGTTCTTGGCGAACTCGTAGGCGTCCACGCGCTGGTGGTCGTTCGCAGAATCGGCGAGTGGGATCAAGATCGCGGGAAGGCCGAACGACGCGAACTCGCACACGGAGCTGCCCGATCGCGCGACGACGAGATCCGCCGCGATGAGTGCTGTCTTCATGTCTTCAAAATATGGCAACGGAATATAGCGAGTATTAATCGGTATCTCTGTGATCGCGGCAGCGGCAAGTTTTTTGATGTCCTCGAAATTTGCCGAGCCGGTCTGGTGCATCACCGATGTGACTTCGATGAACTGCGAAAGGTACGCGAGCACGAACTCGTTGACGCGTTGCGCTCCTTGCGAACCGCCGATGATGACCGTGAGCGGCTGCGACTTATCAAACCCCAGCGCTTCCTTCGCCTGCTCTTTTGTTTGGCACGGGCCGAGCAGTTCCGTGCGGAGCGGCGAACCGGTGATCATCACTTTATTGCTCTTGAAGAACGCGGCGGCACGTTCAAAGCTAAGGAACACGCGCGTGGCGAAACGGCCGGAAGTGACGTTCGTGAGTCCGGGCTGGGCGTCGGAGTCGTGGAGCGCGACGGGGATGCGATAGAACCATGCGGCAACCACAACAGGCAGGGCTCCGGTGCCGCCCTTAGAGAAGACGACGTCCGGCATGATGAAATAAAGTTTCCACAACGCCTGGAAAAATCCGATCACAAATTTTGGCGCATCCAAAAAGTTTTGCGCGGACATATAGCGACGTAATTTTCCTGACGCGATCGGCTGGAGCTCGATCCCGTGCCCGACGATCATCGCACTGAATTCGTCTTTTGGTCCGAGGTAGATGAATTCGGCCGGCGCGTTCAATTCGGTGAGCCGCTTTTGCAGCGCCTCCGCCACCGCGATCAATGGATAGATGTGTCCCCCACTCCCGCCACCGGTGAATACTACGCGAAACTTTTCGGCCATCGTTTTATTAAATAATGATTAATTGTAGCGCGTAACGTTCAGCGCCACACCGGCCATCGTCATGAAGACCGCGAGCGCCGTGCCACCGTAGCTCACGAACGGGAGCGGTACGCCGGTGAGCGGCAGGATGCCCGAGATGGATGCCATGTTGACGAACGCCTGCAGCGCAATGACCGTACCGAAGCCGATCAGGATCATGCGCCCGAACTGGTCGCCGGCGCGGCGTGCAAGCCAGAACATGCGGAACGTCACTATCCCAAAAAGCGCCACGAGCGCGCCGGCGCCGACGAAGCCCAACTCCTCCGCGATGACGGCAAATATAGAGTCATCGATCGGATCCGGAAGGTAACTGTACTTCGTTGCCGACTGGCCGTATCCCTGGCCCCAGAATCCGCCGGCGCCGATTGCGATGATCGACTGGTTGACCTGATAGTTCTGGCCTTGCAGATTTTGCGTGGGATGAAGATATGCCATGATGCGCGCGCGGCGATACGGCGTGACAAGAATGACGACCGTGATGGCGAGCGCGGCGATGCCAACGATCCCAAAAATATATTTATACGGCGCGCCGCTCACGAAATACACGATGAGGCCGGCGCCGAGCAGGATCGCGACCGTGCTCGTGGCCGGTTGCAGAATGAGCAGGACGGCGATCAGTCCGGAGATGATCGCGAACGGCAGGAGCCCTGATTGAAAATCGGTGGTGCGTTTGAGCTTTGCGTTGGAGAGCCATGCCGCGAGATATAAAAGGTACGTCAGCTTCATGAGCTCGGCAGGCTGGAAGCTGAGCGGCTCGAGCCGGAGCCAGCGCGTGGAACCGCTCGCCGCCGTGCCGAGCGGCGTGAACACGAGCACGAGCGCCACCATGCTGATGAGCAATAATATGAACGCAACGTTTTTGAACTTAAAATATGGGACGAGATAGCCGACCAGAAATCCGGCGAGACCGATCGTCAACCCGAACTCTAATTGGTGTTCAAGGTAATAATAGCTGTTGTTGAAAAGTTCTTTACCGAGGTCGGACGATGCGGATGAAAGCATTGCGAGCCCAAAGACGAGCAGGACGCACAGGCCTGCCAGCAAAAAATAATCTGGCGTGCCGGCACTGGTTCGTCGTCCGTTCTTTGCCATGATGCTACGCCGGTTTTTTATTAACGTTCTTTGCCGTGGTGTGACGCAGGATCTTTCCCGGCAATATGGACTGGAACTCTTTTTCTTTTTCCACCACGTGGCCGTTCACGATAGTGAACTTCACCTCGTTGTCGCGGAAACACACGAGATCCGCGTAATTTCCCTCGGCGATCGTTCCCCTGCCCGCGATGCCCATCTTTTTTGCCGGCACGAGCGTGATCTTGCGGATCGCATCCTCGAAGGACATCAGCTTTTTCTCCTCAACCAGAGACAGGAAGGTCCGGAACGTCGAGGTAATTCGGTCGGATTTGAGATGTTTCTCTGCGGGTGAACCGTCCGCGATGCTTGGCGCACTCGAAGCCATCAAACTCCGTGGCGAAGCGATCGCGCGGGCGATGAGGTCGCCATTAAGGTTCTTATAGAGCACGCTCCCTTTCAATCGTAATGTTTGCATCAAGCGCAGGAGAGCATCCCGGCTGTCTTTCATCTCATAGATCTCTTTCATATCTTTCAGCGATTTCCCGACCAGACTTTCGTTGCCCGTCGCCTGCGCGATGACGAAATCCTCATCTTTGATCGGCGGCATATCTTTTTTGATGCGCGGCAAAAGCCATTCATCCTGAATGTTCGCCTGCATGACGGCGATGCCACCGTTTTGGGCCCACTCCGGCAAAAAGGTATAGATCGGCATAAGTGAATTGGTCGATGGGAAAACATCAAAATGTAAATTTACCTCCGGCGGAAGATCGTTGATGAGCGCGAGTGCTTCCTCATATCCTTTTTCAGCACCGATATGCGGCACAAAATGACTGATGAGCGTGGAGACGCCGGTCTCCTGCGCGAGCTTGATCGTCTCCTCCACGGATCCTTTTATGCCCGCATCTTCATCCCGAAGATGGGTCGCGTACACGCCATCATATTTTTTTACGATCTCCGCGAGCGTTCGCAATTCCGCGTACGGCGTCTTCCGCGCGTGCACGTAGCCGAGTCCACTCGAAAGTCCGAACGCGCCTTCCGCGAGTGACGTCTCGAGCGTGCGCGCGAACACGTTCAGTTCGTTCTTCGTAAGATCGCGGAGCGATTCGCCTACGATCGCGCGCCGGACGGTGCCGTGACCCACGAGCGTCCCGAAGTTCACGCCAACCGGCCGCTTGTCCATCACCGAAAAGAATTCCGCCATCGTGTGCCAGTTCACGTTGACACGATTTGGGTCACTCCACTTTTGGAAAGACTCCAATGTGCCATATAGTAGGGGCGCAAGCGATGCTCCGCACATCCCGCCCATGATGGTGGTCACGCCCTGCCGGAGAAAATCTTCCTGGCTCGGGCTGTCGAACAGCGTCAGATAGTGATCGGAGCCCGTGTTGCAATCGATGAAGCCTGCGGAAAGGTACGCGCCCTGCCCGTCGAGCACTACATCGGCCTTTTTATTGGGAAAACTTCCGATCGCGGAGATCCGGTTGTCGCTCACGAATACGTCGGAGCCGGTTGCCGTGCCGCTTGGTCCGCCGACGATCTGGACATTTTTGATGAGCAGTGTCATGTCTACTTATTATACAACAAAAATGTGCCTCGTTCGGACGTGGCGGTGGAGCTTGGTGTAATTACGCGCCAAGTGATGGCGGTTTGTGCCGGATCGGGACTACGCGCAAAAGTGGCATCCGGCGAAAGGATGTCGATTTCGTTGCTGGCATAGCGGATCTTATCCCCCGCTCCGACCGTGACGAGCGGGATGTGCTTTTGGGCGATCGCGGTCAATAACTCCTGCCATTCGGCGGTATGCGCACTATCGGCGCGGCCATTATAGAGAAACGCACCAACCCGGTCGTGCTGAAGAAGAGATCGATATCCTTGGTAATCAGCCGCCCGTGGCGACAGAATGACGGCGAGATCAATGTATGAGGCGTCGTTCACGATATTCGTACTAGAGCTCGCGCTCGCGTTCACGAGCAACGTCACACCGTCAGGCGGCGGGGTGATCAGAATATTGTTCCACATCGCCGCGTCGAGCATGACGAGCGCTAATATAACGATCGCACTCGCGACATCAATGATCTTTTTGCGTTGCCGCGGCATGGTAATAATAGTGTGCGAAGATGATCAGGATGCCGTAATAGAGCGCGATCACGAACGCCGAACCGAACACCGCGGGCATATTGACCGTGATAACCGAAAAGAGATGGATGATGAACAACTCGTACCGTAAAAATATTCCAACGATCTGTGCTATGCAGAATGCCAGCACGGGCGATACGAAACTTGCAAGGACAAATAGCGCGCCGAACGCGATCACCGCGAGCCACGGGATCATGATGAGAATATTCGATATGAATGACGTCAGTGAAAATTCTCCGAACGTATTCATCACGATCGGCAGGATCGCAAGATTTGTGGCGAGCGAGAGCATCGCGTGCTCTTTCCATTGGAACGCTCCTCCGTCGGTCCAGTGGAAATAATTATTGATTGGTGGCCCGAGGTAATAGATGCCAAGGAAGCTGAGGAATG
>DATCDU010000006.1:0-4172 GCA_036510525.1 Minisyncoccota bacterium | reverse complement strand
CAATTCATCGTCGTCACGCACAACCGCGCCACGATGGAAGCCGCCGACATCCTCTATGGCGTCACGCTTGCCGAGGACGGGAGCTCAAAAGTGCTTTCGATCAAGCTGGAGCCGGAGGAGGTGGAGTCCTAAGAAGTATTTTTAGAATATTCAAATACAGAACATTCCCCGCCTTCTTCGTCTTTTGTTTTACGAATTTCTTGCCATCCTCTCCCCGAAAGAAAATTTTCGATAATAGGATTACTGGTACACGATAGGATTCTGCCCGATCCTCTTTGCGTATGCTCCATTTGAGCAGTATAGAGTTTTTGATAAATACCTTGTTCGCGAAATTCTGGTATCACGACGGCATGCCCTAGCCATAATTCACCGTTGTCTTTGCCATCAGGACTTGCGAAGCGATTTACCGTTGCGAACCCAACGAGCTTATCTTTGGCATATGCCCCCGCACAGTACTCGCTCTTTTGGATCTCTTCTAGCGGATCGACTGGGTAATCCTCTCCCCATGAATATTTAGTTATCAATTCCGCCGCATCCCTAAGAGTATTTTCGTCTGAAAGTGAGACGTCTTTAATATCGATATTCGTCATATTCTCAAATGTATTCTTTTCCATTTGTGGACCCAGGGAGAATCGGACTCCCGCCTCAGCAATGCGAATGCCGCGTAATACCACTTTACTATGGGCCCGAACGGGGGCGCGATGCGACCCCTTTGCTCACTGATTATAAGGAAACCGGTAATAATTTCAAGCGTCGCTCGTTATATATGGTATACATAAAGATATGATCAAAGTAATCATCTTCGACATCGGCGGTGTGCTCCTCGATAGCAAAAAATCATTCGACGGGATCTATGAGGAGTTTGCCCGTGAGATTGGAGCCCCTCCTGAGCAGCTAGTGAAGATGCACAATGACTATCTGGACCGGATGCTCTACGGGAAGATCTCCGCGAACGATTTTTTTTCGCTCATAAAGAAAAAATTCAAGACGAAGCGTGATCTTAAGAAGGCGTGGGTAACGATCGCTATGAGTCGCATTATTCCCAATAAAGCGTTACTGAAGGTGGTCGACAAATTGCGTCCGCGGTATCGCGTGGCCATATTGTCCAACGTGACTCAGATACGAGGGTTTGTGGACGAGGGGTTTGAACTGTATTCACACTTCGACCGCGCGTTCCTGTCGTATAAATTAAAAATGAAAAAGCCGTCGAAGCGGATCTATCTCTATGCGTTGAAGAGCCTGAAGGCACGGCCGGACGAAGCGGTGTTCATTGACGACAAGGAGGCGAACTTGAAAGTCGCCCGGGAGCTCGGCATTCAGTGTATCCAGTTCAATAATAATGCACAGCTCAAGAACGAACTTGCCCCGCTCGGTTTGCTATAATAAAAGCATTGAATAAAAGGTCGAGTTGGGCGGTTTTATAAAGATGTAATCATTATTATGATTGTACAAAGTTGGACGGATGTGGTGGTGGGTTCGCTCCAGAACCTATGGTGGGGAGTTGTCAATTACTTGCCGAACATCATCGGTGCGCTTGTCGTGCTGATCATCGGCTTGATCGTGGCAGCCGGTTTGGCAGCGCTTGTGGAGAAGATCCTCGAAGGGCTGCGCCTCGATGTGTTCCTTGAGAAGATCGGATTGAAGCCGATCTTCGAGCGCGCCGGACTCAAACTGCGTGCGGCATATTTCTTCGGCAAGCTCGTGTACTGGTTTGTGATCATTGCGTTCTTGCTCGCGGTCGCGGACAGTTTGCAGCTCTACGCGCTGTCGGAGTTTCTGACGGCGGTGCTGAACTATCTGCCGAACGTGATCGCGGCGGTGCTCATCATGCTCGCGGCGCTCGTGCTCGCGCACTTCCTGCGCCGGCTCGTGACGGCGTCAGTGATGAGCGCGAAGCTCCACTCCGGGCCGTTCCTCGGGACGGTCACGTGGTGGGCGATCGCGGTCTTCGGATTCCTGACCGCGCTCGCGCAGTTGAACATCGCGTCGGCGATCATCCAGACGATCGTTACCGGGTTCATCGCGATGCTCGCGCTTGCCGGCGGCTTGGCCTTCGGCCTTGGCGGCAAGGATTACGCGAACCACTTGTTGAACAAGTTGAAGGATCGGACAGAGAGTCGCTAAGGGATAACAAAACGGCCACTCCTTTAAGGAGTGGCCGTTTTGTTATAACCGGACAATTCGAAACTTAATGTTCTTCCCGAACCATTTATTCGAAAGTATTTTTGTGGCTGAGGTAAGATCGGTCACGAGGAATTCCCGGCGTTTATTTTTACCAAGCCTCTTTTCGATCTCCGGATGATCCCGCAGATAATCCTTGAGTTTTGCCGATATGATCTCGTCCTGCGAAATAATTTTTATATCCCTCCCGCATATATTTTTGATCCGCTTTTTGAGAATGGGATAGTGTGTGCATCCTAAGATCAAAACGTCGATATTCTTTTTAAGAAGCGGCCGCAGGTATGAACGTAAGATCGGATCGGCAAACTGCACCGCGTTGTTCTCGACGAGCGGCACGAGGAGCGGTGCTGCTTGTTGGAATATCGCCACATTCCCGCGGATCTTTTTAAGCTCGCGTACATAGGCGCCCGAGGCGACCGTCCCTTGCGTAGCAAGGATGCCGACCCGTTTTATTTTAGGATCTTTGACCGCCGCCTCCGCGGTCGGGATGATGATCCCCAGCACCTTTCGCCGGGGATAATGCTCTGGGAGATATTCCTGCTGGATGCGCCGTAGCGCCTCCGCCGAGGCAGTATTGCACGCGACGACGATCAGCTCGCAGCCATGCGAGAATAAATAATCCACCGCCTCGCGCAAGAATTGGTAAATTGTTTCGTGCGAGCGATTCCCATACGGCATGCGCTGGGTATCGCCAAGATACATATAGTCGTACTGCGGCAGATTTTTGACGAGTGCTCTCGTGACGAACAATCCGCCCAGTCCCGAATCAAAGACGCCAATCTTCATGGTGCTTATACTATAACGCATCCTTGACCTTTCGCCGTCGTTTAGTATAATGGAACCCATGTTGGCCATTAAATTACAGCGCATAGGAAAGAAGCACCAGCCGAGCTATCGGGTGGTTGTTGCTGAAAAACGCTCGAAGATGCTCGCCCCGCCGGTGGAGGACTTGGGTTCATATAACCCCTTCACGAAGGCGACGACCGTCAATAAGGAGCGTGTTTCGCATTGGGTAAAGATGGGCGCGCAGCCCACCGTCACCGCGCATAATCTCTTGGTAAAAGAGGGCGTCATTACCGGCACCGCGATCGCGGTCAAGATGCCGAAGGCGGTTGCGAAGGTTGCCGTCGAAGAAAAGGTGGCAGCGCCCGCAGAAGAAGCAGCGGTCACGGAAGAAGCGCCGGTCAGCGAAGCGCCTGCCGCGGAAGTGGAAGCAGAGGCAGCTCCGGAAGTCGCTGCAGAATAGCCAGCCGCGCCGTATTTTTCCCGTCACACCGAGATCGAAATGTAACGAAAAGGTCGCTGATTCGAATTACTGAACGATAGGACAGAATAAAACACAGAACTCGCATGACAAATTCATCTTCAGCAGACCAGGAATTTCTCGAATACCTCGTGAAGTCGCTTGTGGACCATCCGGATGATGTGAAGGTCGACCGCAAGGTCGACGAGATGGGCGTACTGCTTTCGCTTCACGTGAACGCCCAGGACATGGGCCAGGTCGTCGGCCGCCAGGGTGCGACTGCGAAGGCCATCCGCTCGCTTTTGAGGATCGTCGGCGTCAAGAACAACGCCCGCGTGAACCTCAAGATCGAAGAGCCGGAAGGCGGCACTCGCGCCCCGCGCACGGACCGCCCCCAGGCACCGGAGCAGGAGGAGCACACCGAGAATTAGATCTCAAAAAAAAGAATCCCGTAAGGGATTCTTTTTTTGTTGCAGAAGGAATCGCGCTACTGTGGAAACACGATCGTTTCTCCCGACGGCAATGTGATACCATTCAGAATATTCTGGATCTCCGTTTGTAAAACCGCTTCGTCGGCCGATGTGAATTGCTGGATGGTGCCGGATGGATAATTTGCGAATTGGGTCTGCCCGATGCGCGTCTCAAACTCGTAGCACGCGCCGTTGTATTCCAAGCGGTAGAGCGTGCCTGTGGAATAGTGTCCCGCGCCGGCGTCGCCGAGCGGGGTGAACTCGCTCACGGAGTAATC
>DATCDU010000005.1:0-5753 GCA_036510525.1 Minisyncoccota bacterium | reverse complement strand
CTATTTGGTTTTCAGCAAAGCGCCGAACTGAGGGGTGGCACGCTGTGGGAATTCAAGGTCTCCGGACAGAACCTCTCCGTGACGGATGTGCAGAGCGAGCTCGTGAACAACCTACACATCACGGACGCGCAGGTGAGCGCGGACACCGGCGACCAATCATTCCTCGTGATCTTCGGCTCCATCACAGAGCCG
Organism: Minisyncoccota bacterium; assembly: GCA_036510525.1. Taxonomy (GTDB): domain Bacteria; phylum Patescibacteriota; class Minisyncoccia; order UBA6257; family 2-01-FULL-56-20; genus JAKAGE01. Next base: position 5,561 of record DATCDU010000005.1, on the reverse strand, counting down.
GCGCACCAGCAGTACATCACCGAGCTGCAGCAGGTCTGGCCGTCGTTCCAGGAATTGAGCTTTCAATCGATCAGCGCTTCGGTCGGCGCGAACCTCCGCAATAATTCCATCATCGCGATCATTCTTGTGCTCGTCGGCATCTCGCTCTATATCGCGTTCGCGTTCCGGAAAGCGTCGCGGCCGATCAGTTCGTGGAAATACGGATGGATCACACTGATGACGCTCTTCCACGACGTCGCCATTCCGGCCGGCATGCTCGCGCTCCTCGGTCATTTCGCGGGTGTGCAGATCAATAGCGATATCATCGTCGCCCTTCTCGTTGTGATGGGTTTTTCCGTGCACGACACGATCGTCGTCTTCGACCGCATCCGCGAAAACCTGCTGAACCACCGCGGCAAAGTGCCGTTCGCGACGATCATCAACGACAGCGTGAACCAGACGCTCGCGCGTTCCATCAACACATCGCTTACGCTGATCTTGGTACTCCTCGCGCTCTACTTCGTCGGTCCGGCAGACCTGCAGTATTTCGTCCTGACGCTGCTCGTGGGAGTGACGACGGGTATCTACTCGTCGATCTTCATCGCGAGCCCAGCGCTCGTGCTCACGAGCAAGAACGAGAGCGTCTAGTGGGCGGCCGGGGGGTTATCCCCAGTTTCTTGACGGCATTTGCAATTTAGTTTAATATCACGTATCATAGTACATGATAAATCAGGCGGACAGTCCAGACACTTGACATATATATCACTATAATATACAATATCCCTGATACAAAAATATGGCATCTATCACCAAGATCATCACCGCATCGCTTACCGGCCTTAACCCCCGCCAAAAGGAGGTTATTACGGCTCGTTTTGGCCTGGACGGCAAGACCGACGGCGAGACGCTGGCCGCGATCGGCGACCGTTTGAACGTCACCCGCGAGCGGGTGCGCCAGATCGAGAACGGCGCGATCACCCTCGTAAAAGCGAATATCATGAAGAACCCGGAAGCGGGCGTTGTTTTGGATAAGGTCAAAAAGTTCATCGCCGCGCGCGGCGGGGTTTCCGGCAAAGCGGATGTGGTCCGTTATGCGACGACATTCACGAGCGGTGTCCGGGAGAACCATCTGGATTTTCTCGCTGAGGCCTCCGGCAGCTTCAATCTCCACCGCGAAGACGACTCCTTCAAACCGTTCTATTATGTGAGCGACAAAGACCTCAAGACCGCGAACACGTTCGTGAACGGCTGGATCGGATTCCTAAAGTCACACAAAGAAAAAGTGTTCACTGACACGTACCAAGTCCAACTCGCGAGTTTCGTGAAGGCCAAATCCGTGGATCGTGAGATCGCCGAGAACTATCTCAGCATCTCGAAGCAGATCGACAAGAATCCCTACGGTGACACGGGGTTGAATGAATGGCCCGAAATTACTCCAGCGACCGTCCGTGACAAGATCTACCTCGTACTCAAAAAGAAACAAGAGCCGCTGCACTTCGAGGACATCGCAACTCACATCAACAAGGTTGGTTTTGACGATCAGAAGGCACTTGCACCGACGGTGCACAACGAATTGATCAAGGACAATCGCTTCGTGCTTGTCGGCCGCGGCATGTATGGTCTTAAGGAAAACGGATACGAGGCGGGCACCGCCCGCGAGGTCATCGCGAAGGTCCTGAAGACGAAAGGGCCGCTCAAGGCGAACGACGTTGTGACGCACGTGAATCAACAGCGCTTCTTCAAACAGAACACCATCCTTATCAATCTCCAAAACCGCAACTTTTTTGAGCGCATGAACGACGGAAAGTACCGTGTCCGCGAGTCCTAGACCGTTTCCGCAGAAAGTTGATAATTGTATATATGGCTAATATCTTTTGGGGCATCATTCATAGCATCCTCGTCGTATGGGGCGTGGTATGGTGGATCGTGCTGCCTATCATCGCCCTCCTGATACTCTGGGAGGCGTGGAAGCTGCATCTCCATTATAAGTTCGTCACGAGCATCAGATGGAAAATGCTCGAGATCAAAGTCCCGAAGAATGTCCTCAAAACGCCGAAGGCGATGGAACAGATCTTCGCCGCCGCGCACGCACCGTACTTCTATGGCATTCCGTGGATCAGAAAATACTGGTACGGGCAGGAGGAATATTGGATGATATTCGAACTCATCGGCAAAGCCGGAGAGACCCATTTCTATCTGCGCCTGCCCTCCGATTACCGTAATATGATGGAGTCGGCAATCTACGCCGCATATCCGGAAGCGGAGATCACGGAAGCGGACGATTATCTGAACGAGATGCCGCACGTGCTGCCAAGCGATACGTATGATGCTGGGGGATTCGAGGAAGTCTTGCTCCATGAGAACTATCTGCCGATCAGGACCTATCTGGCGTTCGAGGATCCGACCGAAGAGCGCCGCATTGATACGGTCGCACCCATCATGGAAGCGATGTCAAAATTGAAAGACGATGAACAACTCTGGTTCCAGTTGCTCATCAAGCCCACCGGTGAGGCGTTCCGCAAAGAAGGCGAGGAGGAGATAAAGAAATTGATGGGAATAGAGGAAAAGAAGAAGGCCAGTATGTGGCCGAAGTTCGACCTTGGCATCACTCCCAGCGAAGCGCTCCGCGGGCCCTTCCAACATCCCGGAGAAGCGAGCGAATATAAAGAAAACAAGCAGGAGAAATTTCCTCGCTTTTTAATGACGCCCGTAGACAAAGAGCGCGCGGAGGCTATTCACCTCAAGATCTCAAAGATCGCCTTCGAAGCAACGCTCCGCTTTGTATTCATTGAAAAGAAAGGGGCTTCAGCAAAAGACGTCGGCCATACCAACTCTATCCATGGATTCATCCGCCAATTCAATACACAGAATCTCAACTCCCTGAAGCCGTACAGTCCCACCTCGACGGCATCATACACGGTCAAAGGCCTTTTCAAAAAAACACGCCTTCGCGCGCGCAAGCATTTACTGTATGAAAATTATCGCCATCTTTCACCATCACACCACGAGTCCATCCTTAACATAGAGGAGCTCGCAAGCGTATTCCACTTCCCGCTGGCCGTCGTATCCACGACCGAACTTGAAAAGGTGGAGTCGCGCAAGGGGAGTCCGCCGGCGGCGCTTCCTATAATCGAGGAATAGCGGGATAATCACTGTATGGCAAACGGAAAATCACCAAACGATATCACGCCGATCGGCTATCATAACTACCGCGGCAACTCGGATCAAAAGTTCGGCGTCAAAGTGGACGACCGTCGTCGCCACGTGTATGTGGTGGGAAAGACCGGTGTCGGAAAATCGACGCTGCTGGAGAACATGGCGATCGCGGACATCGAAGCCGGCCGCGGCATCGCGTTCATCGATCCGCACGGCGAGTCCGCGGAGAAATTGCTCGACTTCGTTCCCGAAGAGCGCCTGGATGACGTCATCTATTTCGATCCGTCGGACATGGAATACCCGATCGCGTTCAATCCGATGGAGCAGGTGGGCAACGAATTCCGCCACTTGGTCGCGTCCGGCATTATGGGCGTGTTCAAAAAGATCTGGGTGGACGCATGGTCCGCCCGTATGGAATACATCCTGAACAACACCTTGCTCGCCCTGCTTGAGCTTCCCAACTCCACCCTGTTGGGCGTTTTGAGAATGTTCGCCGAGCCTCCGTACCGCAAGAAGATCGTAGACAATCTGCAGGATCCGGTGATCAAAGCGTTCTGGCAGAACGAGTTCGCACGCTATTCGCAAAAACTGGAAACGGAGGCGCTCGCCGCAATTCAAAACAAAGTGGGCCAATTCGTCTCGAACCCGCTCATCAGAAATATTTTGGGTCAGTCGCGCTCAACGATCAACATGCGCGAGATCATGGACACCGGAAAGATCTTCATCGTCAATCTTTCTAAGGGAAAGATGGGGGAGGACAATTCGGCACTGCTCGGTGCTATGATCATCTCGCGGCTGCAGCTCGCGGCGATGTCGCGCGTAGATATTCCGGAGGAGCATCGCCGCGATTTCTATATGTACGTGGACGAATTTCAAAACTTTGCCACCGATTCATTCGCCAGCATTCTCTCCGAGGCACGCAAATACCGGCTCTCACTCACGCTCGCGCACCAGTACATTGGCCAACTCGTCACGAACGACGGCAACACAAAAGTGCGCGACGCGGTGTTCGGCAACGTCGGCACGATCATCACGTTCCGCGTCGGCGCCGCCGACGGCGAATTCCTGGAAAAGGAATTTATGCCGGAGTTTTTACAGAACGACCTCGTCAATCTCGCGAAGGCGAACATCTACATTAAATTAATGATCGACGGCGTTTCATCCAAACCGTTCTCGGCAACGACCCTACCGCCGCATATCCAACCGCTCCAGTCCTATAAAGATATCATCATCAAGAACACGCGCGAGCATTATGCGGTGCCGCGCAAGATCGTGGACGAACGGATCGCGAGCGAGTGGAACACGAACAGCGAGGCCGCGATCAACGAAAAGCTCGGCCGGCGCGATGAACGCCCGCTTTCGCAGGTATTGCGACCCGGTGGTACATCTCCGGCCGGCCGCGCAGGCGACGCACTTCCGCGCGATCGTTATATGCCGCCGCGGGCACCGTCAGGGCCGCCTTCAGCTGCGCCTCGCGCCACCGCCGCCTCATCGACAACGCCGTCACAACCGTCACGGATCACGCCGCGTCCCACATCTACAACTGCGCCTTCATCTGCACCAGCCGATGCCACACGAGAGAATCCTGCAGAGCGTCCCATTGCTCCTAATTCCACATCTAAATCCGTATCCTCCACGCCCGCACCTGCACCCATGGCTGCGCGTCCGGAGAAAATAATAGTAGAGAATACCAAGGAGCCGTTCACCCCGACCGCCAAGGAGATCATGGCAGATGCCGACAAGCCACTCGAAATTCCGGATTCTTCTCCAGTTAAGACCACCCCGGCGGCCGCAGTACCAAAACAATTCGTCCGACCAAAAGTGGATATCGAAGAACTGCGCCGCTCGATCAACGAGTCGCTGAAGAAGCAATCTGGAGGTGAGCCTGCCTCGACATCAGCTGCTACAGCGGCCACTGCCGCACTCGTGGGCGCTTCCGCTGTAAGCATTCATTCATCCACATCGCCGTCCATACCGAAGCATACTCAGATAAACACGGAACCGCCCGGCACTCACGCCGCGACGAAGTGATGCGATTCCATATCCTCACGATCTTTCCCGACATGTTCGATTCATACCTTGATGAATCGCTTTTTAAACGCGCTCAAAAAAAGAAGATCGTCTCCGTGCGGACATACGATCTTCGCGCGTTCACCAAAGATAAGCATAAAAAAGTGGACGACCGGCCGTTCGGCGGCGGTCCGGGAATGGTGTTAAAGGTGCAGCCCGTGTGGGATGCGATTAAAAAACTCAGAAGTAAATCATTAAAAAAAGGTAAAACGCGCGTCATTCTGTTTTCGACTCGCGGGAAACTATTGGATGCGAAAGCCGCCCGGCGCCTCGCCAAATACGATAATCTGGTTTTGATCTGCGGCCGCTATGAAGGCGTGGACGAGCGTGTGGCCGAACACATCGCCGACGAGGCG
>DATCDU010000004.1:0-24336 GCA_036510525.1 Minisyncoccota bacterium | reverse complement strand
CCGGGCGCCCGCGCCCGCGTCGCGCTTTCCGCGCTCACCATGGCCGAATATTTCCGCGATGAAGAAGGCAAAAATATTTTGCTCTTCATCGACAACATCTTCCGTTATTCACAGGCCGGTTCTGAGGTTTCTACCCTGCTTGGCCGTATGCCGTCCGCCGTGGGCTATCAGCCGACGCTTGCATCCGAGATGGCCGAGCTCCAGGAGCGCATCACGTCCACTACGAAGGGATCGATCACGTCAGTGCAGGCCATTTACGTTCCTGCGGACGACATCACCGACCCTGCGCCGGCCACGACCTTCGCGCACTTAGATTCCACGATCGTGCTCTCCCGCGCGCTGACGGAGATCGGTATCTATCCGGCCGTGGATCCGCTCGCATCCAGCTCGACCGCGCTCGACCCGAAGATCGTCGGCAAGGACCACTACGAAGTGGCGCGCGACGTCCAGCAGACGCTTCAGCGCTATAAAGAGTTGCAGGACATCATCGCGATCTTGGGTATCGAAGAGCTTTCGGACGTGGACCGCCAGACGGTGTACCGCGCGCGCAAGATCCAGCGCTTCCTTTCCCAGCCCTTCTTCGTCGCCGAGGCGTTCACTGGCGCGGCCGGCAAGTATGTGTCGCTGAAGGACACGATCAAAAGTTTCCGCGACATTTTAGACGGCAAATACGACGAGATGCCGGAAGAGGCATTCTATCTTAAGGGCGGCATTGAAGAAGTAAGCGCGGCGGGTGCGGCAAAATAATTTTCGGCGCAAACATGAAACTCGGCGTCTACTCATTAAAGAAAGTGCTTTTCCAGGGCGACGCGAAGTCCGTGAATTGCAATACGCGCTCCGGCGAGATCACCATTTTGGATAATCACGAGCCACTCATCTCCATTTTGGAAAAGGGGACGATGAAGATCGTTGACGCGGAAGGAAAGGAGGTGTATATTCCCGTAAGCTCCGGATTCCTGGAAGTTGATTCGGGAAGCCAGGCAAAAATCCTTGTTGAAGAGGCAATCGGTTAATGACCCCTGTCATGGAAGAAGTCGAACCCCGCGTTGCATTGGTTTTCAAACACTCCATCAACCCCGATCATCTTATGATCGACATCGCGCTCATCCTTTGCATCGAGCCGAGATTTACCAACCCCATCGGAGAGAATGAACGATCGACGGCCGATGCGTTCATAAAATCCAAAAACTGGAAATGTGTTTATTTGCCCAGAGCAGGGGGTGCGAAAATCCTGGCATCGGAGGATCCTGCGGATGCGCCCAAGAAAGCGGCGTTCTTGGCGGACATCGAGCAGGAGATCGGCCTGCATCATCCAGAACGGCTCGGTCTCTCCGTCCATATGGATTGCGGCGGATACGGATATTCCAAAACATTCGGCAATGATCTCGCAAAAGAACGGGCAGTACTGCTCGGTGATCTCAAGAAGGCCGGCGTATTGCTCGGCGAAAAATTCGGCGCACGGGTCAAGGAGATCCTCTTCTACGTATTCACCTTCGACGGGGTTGAAGAAATATATTTCTAACCGTCGCATAGCGCGGACCGGAAGCATTATTTCTGGTCCGTTTTTATTTTGTGGCATAGCTGTATAATAGAGAAACAATGAAGGCATCACAAAAACCATTCACTGAAAAAGTGTACGCCGTCGTCGCGAAGATCCCGCGGGGGAGCGTGATGACGTACGGCGAGGTCGCACGCCGCGCCGGACGGCCGGGAGCCGCGCGCGCAGTGGGCAATATCATGCACAATAATCCGGACACGAAGCGCGTGCCGTGCCATCGCGTCGTCCGTTCCGACGGCACGCCAGGTGGCTACGCCCGCGGCACGAAAGCGAAGATCGCGATCCTGCGCCGCGAGGGCGCGTATCCCTTCAAATAGCGACATCGCGCCGCCTTTTGCTATAATAGAGGCATGAAAGCCGCGAAGGTACTAGTCGTCGTGCTCGGCGTGATCATCATCGTTTTGCTCGGAGTATTATTCTTTTATAACCCGGCGAAAGCACCACAATTGCCGCCGGACAACGTCGACGGCGCGAAAATCATCCAGCCGATCGTTTCGGCTGATGGGCACCTCGCCGTGACATCGCTTGTGGCCGGTCAGATCATCGCATCGCCGGTCACCGTCGTCGGGACTGTTGCCGGCGGGGGATGGTTCTTCGAAGCGACGTTTCCCGTGAAGATCTTGGATGGCGATGGAACAATGCTCGGCACGGGCGTCGCGCAGGCGCAGTCCGACTGGACGTCCACAAGCTCTGTGCCATTCACGGCCATCGTCCAGTTCTCTGGGGCGCGCGCCGCCACCGGCACAGTGGTGCTTTCAAGAGACAATCCCTCAGGTGCGCCACAGAATGATGCGTCGCTCAGTATCCCGATAAGGTTCAAATAATAAAAAAATGAATTTTGAGAGGAGGGAACAAGAACTCTATGAGGAGGAATTCTCATGGGACAACAGCCTTGAGAACAGTGACCGCGCGCAGGTGCTCACCGAAGAAAAATTGAAGGAGCTTGGCTGGCCCGAGGATCAGGCGTTCGCGTTTTCCGTGGCGGTCAAGGAAGCCGTGGATAACGCAATCGTCCATGGAAATCTTCAGTTAAACCGCAAAGATGATGCCGAAAATTACGACAAACATATCACCGAGGCGCAGGAGGTGAATAAAGACAAGCATGTAAAAGTATGGCTTCGCTTTTCCAAGGAAGACGCTACGGTTCAAATAAAGGACGAGGGAGCATACGTGCCGGATCAGCTCCCGGATCCCACTGCCAGCGAACATTTACTCGAAGGAAGCGGCAGGGGATTGTGGATGATATTCAAAAACGTGGACAATGTTGAATTCTCTCCCGGAGAGGTCATTCTTCATAAACAGCGAAAGGATAACGAAGACGAGCTCAGATAAAAGAGGATTTGTTTGACGCATATATAAATATATGTTATTTTAATATCGCCGAGATGATCGGCAGAAACGGAGGCCAGACGATGGCCATTCAAGAAGAGCTCTTTAACATCGAAACATTTGACGGAGAGTCCGGACTGATGGACGACAAGAAGGCGAGGATCAATCGCGCATTGCGATTCCTCCGTCCGGAGTTTTTGAAGATTGCCGAAACCGAAATGGCGGAGCGGCAACAGGGAAAAATGCACATAAGCCTCCACACGCATCAGTGGCGCGGATGCATTCTCATGTTCACCGTCAGTCGGGGACACGCCGAGTATGCCGACGGCTTCAACATCATCATGTATGACAGCACGAAGGAGACTCGCACCGTCATTGCTTCGAGTAAGCTCGTCGCCGCGGCCGAAGGTATCCCGTCCGATCGCGTGGGCGCGTGCTTCAGCCTGTTCGATGGCTTCGCCACGAAGATTCTCGAACATTTCTCGCCGACTGCATCAACGACGAATCCTCAGGCCTCTCACAAAATCGTAAGGCGCGTTGCGTAACAACAACCCGCACGAATAGGCGCACACCCAGCCACCAAGTAGGATGTGCGCCATTTTTTATATTTTACAGTTCGTTTATAATAGGGGGACTATGATCGCTGCAAAAGACCTCCCATATTACAAAAAGCGCTGGCAGAAAATTGCAAAGACATTGCATAAGCTTTTTCCGCATCCAAAGATCGCGCTTACGTTCGGCAATCCGTGGGAATTGCTCGTGGCCGTTCAGCTTTCCGCGCAGTGCACGGATAAAAAAGTGAATCAGGTGACGCCCGCACTCTTCAAGAAATATCGTACGCTTGATGCATATGTGAAGGCAGGGAAGTCAGCAGCCGGCGTTCGCCAGTTCGAAACGATGGTGCACCAGTGTGGTTTCTATCGCGCGAAGACGCGCAACATACTGGCAGCCGCGAAGTATATAAAAGAGAAGTACAACGGCAAGCTCCCGCGCACGATGGCGGAGATGGTAAAGGTGCCCGGCGTCGGGCGCAAGTCGGCGAACGTGATCCTCGGCAACGCCTACGACGTCGTGGAGGGGATCGCGGTGGACACGCACGTGATGCGGCTCTCGCAGGTGCTCGGCCTCACGCGCGAGAAGACGCCGGAGAAGATCGAGACTGACCTGATGGCCATCATTCCCAAGAAGGATTGGTTTACCGCCACGTACATGATCATCGACTACGGCCGCGCCTATTGCGTGGCGCGCCCGCATAAGCACGAGCTGTGCCCGCTCACGAAAGTGCTGGGAAAATAGTGCTGGTATAATAACGGGATGGTTCATCGTGACGCCCGCTCCGGCTTTACCCTCATCGAGCTTCTCGTCGTGATCGCGATCATCGCCATCCTTGCCGTCGTAGTTGTGCTCACACTGAATCCCGCAGAACTTTTGCGCCAATCCCGCGACGCGGGCCGGGTGAGCGATATGGCAACGCTCACCAGCGCGATCAATCTTTATAGCGTGGACCAATCAAGCGCGTCTTCGTATACTCTTGGGGTAAGTACGACGGTATATGTCTCGCTTCCCGACAGTTCGTCCACCAGTTGCGCCGACCTTGGACTTCCCACGCTCCCTGCGGGCTATTCGTATTCGTGCGGATCAAGCACGTCGTCGCGGAATGTAAATGCGAGCGGCTGGCTCCCGATCAATTTCCAGAACATATCGGCCGGCTCACCACTCGGCGCACTGCCCGTGGATACCACCAACAATTCTTCGTCGTGGCTGTATTACACATACACGACGGCTGGCGGCAAATATCAGATCACTGCGCATCTGGAATCGCAGAAATATCTTACAAGCGAGCCGGCGTCCGGCGGCGCGGATCCGCTGCTCTACACGGCGGGCACAAACCCTTCGCTCGCGCCGTTCGCCGGCGGCATGATCGCATGGTGGCCGTTGAACGAAGGCAGTGGCATCACTGCATACGACGATTCCGGCTTTGGCCACAACGGCACGATGTACTCGAATGCGACGCCGACGGCGTTCTGGACCACGAGCGGCTGTAAGCTCTCCTCCTGCCCCAACTTTTCCGGCGCAAGCTTGTACTTTGTATCCACCAGTTATCAGAACGTCGTGAGCACGTCGAACATTTTTACCTGGACCGTGTGGGAGTATGTCGGCACGGGCACGGGCAATACGGTCGTCGTCCTCGGCAACCGGTTTGGATCGTCGTGGATGAAGATCACTCCCACCGCGTGGGAGGTGAGCGGCGGCATCATCGCGGAAACAATTCCAAAGAACCAATGGAATCAGGTGGTGATCGTCAAGAACGGCGGCAACTATTCTTATTATCTGAACGGCGGCCTTGTCGGCACCGCCGCCGGCCCCACCACGAACGCCACGTTCCCGTTCTACATGGGCTACGATCCGAATTATGGCGTCGACGGCTCGCTCACGGGCCAGATGAACAACGTCCGTATCTACGAACGCGCGCTCAGCGCGACCGAAATCCAGGCGCTCTATAACGCGGGGGAGTGAGTGGCGCGGTTGCCGGATATCCCCATTTTGACACCGTCAAAAGTGTGCTAAAATGAATCTTGTTAGTTAGAAGAAAGACCGCTTTCCGGTGTGAGGCCGAAACGCGGTTTTTCGTTTTTTATAAGCTGGCAAAAGACGGATAATCGTTGATGCACATAAAAAACGGCGCCATCTTCAATAGACAGCGCCATAAACTTTGAGAATTAGATTTGCCAATTAATTACCTCGTTGGATACGACTCGCGCGAGGTCGGCTTGCAATAAGAGCTCCGGTCTGGCGTCAAGAATGGAAGCAATCAGAAAAGCTCTCTCGACGTTCCACCCCTTTCCGGTCTCAACCATTTGCCTGAGCTCGTTGGGGTGCATCCTGCATAGCCCGGCTAATTCATGGATCGAGTGGATGCCCTTACGACCCATAAGAATGTAAACATTCGTCTCGATCTTGTCCGCATTCATCTGCCCCCAAATCCACGTGAGACTGTTGGCCTTGAAAAAATCTGGATGGACCGCGAGATCCATCGCTTTCACTTGCGAAAGATTGATGAGAAGGCCATGCATCTCGCCGGATACAAATTCCGGGCCCCTATCAATCATCTGTCGCTCTTCTTCGAGGTCCAGAGATCGCCGCCGCTGCCGAGGTTTCCTATCAATGGCTGCATTCATAACAACCCTCCGACCGCAGAATAGCACTTAAGATATATATTGTCAAATATTAAGTTGTTGCAGGGGAAGCCTCTTTTGACTCCCGATTAAAAAAACATTAAAATTGGGTGGTAGAGAAAGTTTGGATGAGTTACCCCTATAGCCCTCGGGCAAGGGGCGCTTTTCACACTACAGTCCCAAAACACACCATGAACCACTTCAAGATCGAATCCGATAATCAGCCCGCGGGGGACCAGCCGAAGGCGATCACGTCGCTTGTTTCGGGTTTGCGCGAAGGAATGCGCGATCAGACCCTGCTCGGCGTGACCGGCTCCGGCAAGACCTTCACGATGGCGAATGTGATCCAACAGATCGGCAAGCCGACGCTCGTGATCGCGCACAACAAGACGCTCGCCGCGCAGCTCTGCAACGAGTTCCGCGAGCTCTTCCCGAATTCATCCGTCAATTATTTCGTCTCGTACTACGACTACTATCAGCCGGAGGCGTACATCCCGACGAGTGACACATATATAGACAAGGAGGCGCTGATCAATGACGAGATCGACAAGTTGCGCCACGCGGCGACGATGGCGCTCCTCACGCGGCGCGATGTGATCATCGTGGCGTCGGTGTCGTGCATCTACGGCCTCGGCGCGCCGGAGGAATACGCCAAGAACATCATCCAATTCAAAGTGGGCGACAAGGTTGATCGCCGCGATTTCTCGCGCAAGCTCGTCACGCTCCAATTCAACCGCACGACGGCGGACCTCAAGCGCGCGACGTATCGCCTGCGCGGCGAGAATTGGGAGATCATGCCCGCGGACCGCGAGATCATCTATAACCTGGAGGTGTCCGGCGGCGTGATCCGGGCCATCTACGAAGTGGATCCGGTGAAGGGATTCCAGCCGGGCAAAACGCCCGCGATCCCGGACATTTTGTTCGCTCCTGCGAAGCACTTTATTACCGAGCCGGCCTCGCGCGAACGCGCCATCGTCGCCATTAAAGAAGAATTAAAAGAGCAACTCGCCAAATTTGACCGTGAGAAAAAATTCTTGGAAGCGGAACGCTTGGAGCGCCGCACCAAGTTCGACCTCGCGATGATGGCTGAGGTGGGATATTGCCACGGCATCGAGAACTATTCGCGCCATCTCTCCGGCCGCGCCGCAGGCGAGCCGCCGGCAACGCTCCTGGATTATTTCCCGCACCATGAAGACGGCACAGCGGATTTTCTCACCATCATCGATGAGTCGCACATGACGGTGCCGCAATTGCAGGGCATGTTCAATGGCGACGCGGCGCGCAAGAAGACGCTCGTGGAATACGGATTCCGCTTGCCGTCGGCGATCGACAACCGCCCGCTCCGGTTCCAGGAGTTCGATGCGCGCATCGGTCAGGTCATCTATACGTCCGCAACGCCAAGCCCGTACGAGTTGAAAGTGAGCAGGCCCAGCCAGGATGGCCGCCCAGGAGGCGGCCAGATAGTAGAACAGATCATCCGCCCGACTGGCCTTGTGGATCCAAAGATCACGATCAAGCCCGCGCGTGGGCAGGTGGACGACCTCATCCCGCGCATCGAAGAGCGCGTGGCCAAACACGAACGCGTGCTCGTGACAACGCTCACCAAGCGCATGGCCGAGGACCTCTCGGCATATCTGGAGGAAAAGAAAATAAAAGTGAACTATCTCCACAGCGATGTGAAGACGATGGACCGTATCAAGATCCTGACCGACCTGCGCAAGGGGAAGATCGAGGTGCTCGTCGGCGTGAACCTGCTCCGCGAAGGCCTCGACCTGCCGGAGGTATCGCTCGTCGCCATTCTCGATGCGGACAAGGAAGGATTCCTGCGCAGCGAGGTGTCGCTGATTCAAACGATCGGCCGCGCCGCGCGTAACGTGGAAGGCGAGGTCGTGATGTACGCGGATAACATCACCGGCTCCATCGAGCGCGCGATTCGTGAAACTGACCGCCGCCGCGCGATCCAGGTGGTGTACAATAAAGAGCACAACATCACGCCCCGCACGATCGTGCGGAAGATATCGGACATTCTGCCGGACATCGATGATATTCTAGCGCTCGAGACGGCGCCGGTGCCGCGGTCCAAGACCGCGCTTCAGCGTCTGATCGCGGAAAAGGAGCGCGATATGAAAGCCGCGGCAAAGGAATTGAACTTCGAAATGGCGGGGATATTACGGGATGAGATCCGCGAACTGAACAAAAAGGCAGCGATGGTGGAAGAAGTGATGAAGGCGGGGCGGCCGGCGACGCCCAAAGACATGAAAGATGGCGCACATGGGGCTGGGCTCACTAAACATAAAAGCGCTCAAGGCCGCAAGAAATAAGGAATCTAAAATCACAAACTGTGATTTCTCTATTCATATCTAGTCGGGTGTAATAGGGAACTTGCAGTACTGTCCAAGAGGGGGGGGCGGCAAGAGAGGGTAACGATCTCGCTTTTCGTCCGTTGTACATAACATATGATTGTTGATCGCCGAGGATTTGCTCCTATTGCAATAGCATTGATCGTGGCCGCTTGCGTCATCGTGATTGGCGGCGCGTTCTATTATCTGTATCGGCATGGCTCATCCGCGGTACCGCCGGTCGCGACTTCTACGCCCTCAAGCACAACGCCCGTTCCTCCCGCCTCAACGCCGCCACTCTACCCGTCCGCCGGGCCGATAGGGGCGACGGTCACGATCACCGGCACTGACTTTGCCGCAACGGGCAACGTGGTGACGATGAATGGCCTCAGCGCGGCGTCGCTCAAAGACCTGCCTTCGGCGGACGGGAAGACGATCGTGTTTATTGTGCCGCAGACACTCGGGCCGGTCTGCAATAAGTCCGAGATGTGCGCGCAATTCCTCGTGGAGGTGACGCCGGGCACCGCCTACACGGTAGATGTGCTTGCGGCGGACGGCAGCTCGTCGCAGACGATCGGCACGTTCACCATCACCGGCGATAGTGGCGGCCACCTTCCGCTCTAAGTCCGCGGTCGTGGGCCCTTTTATTTGACCCATCACCCAAACTGGTCTAAACTTGTCTTCACGGACCCCCCCTACAACCCCGACCGAGGGCGTTTTTCTAGCTTATGCAATTACTTTTCAACTACATCAAGAAGCATAAAAAGTCGCTGACGCTGACGCTCGTTTTTGCGGCGGTGAACATCGCGTTCTCGCTCGTGGATCCGCAGGTGTTTCAGCTGATCATCGATAATTACGTGGCGAAGATCGGCTCGATATCCAATAGCGATTTCCTGCGCGGCGTGGGATTGCTGCTGCTCGTCTCCGTCACCGCGGCGCTCATCTCGCGCACCGCAAAAAACTTTCAGCAATATTACGAGAACATGGTGGCCCAGCGCGTCGGCACCGAGCTCTATGCACATAGCGTCGCGCACTCGTTCTCGCTGCCCTACGCCATTTTTGAGGACCAGCGCTCGGGCGAGCTCCTGCAAAAATTGCAGAAGGCGCGGCTTGATGCGCAGACGCTCATCATCAGTTTCGTGGACGTCATCTTCGTTTCACTCGTCGGCATCATTCTGGTGCTCATCTACGCATTCTTCGTGAACTGGATCATCGGGCTGCTGTACTTCATGGTCATCCCGATCATGGGAACGGCGCTGTTTTTCCTTGGGAAAAAGATCAAAGCGATCCAGAAAAATATTGTGATCGAGTCGGCGAACCTGGCGGGATCCACAACGGAGACGATCCGCAACGTGGAATTGGTAAAAAGCTTGGGCCTTGAGGACCAAGAAACCCAGCGTCTGAACGACGTGAATAACAAAGTGCTGGCGCTCGAGCTTTCAAAGTTGACCCTGATCCGCAAGCTGAGCTTTACGCAGGGCACGATCGTGAACGCGATGCGCTCTATTATATTGTTCGTCATGCTGTGGCTTATATTCTTGGCGAAGATCTCGCTCGGAGAATTCCTCGCGCTGTGGTTCTACTCGTTCTATATATTCTCGCCGCTCGGCGATATGGGCACGGTGGCGTCGCAGTATCAGGAATCGCGCGGCAGCATGGAAAAACTTCAGGAAATCCTCGCCATTCCTTCGGAAAAAAAGCCCGCGCATCCTGTTTCGATCGAATCACTGAAGACGGTGGAGTTCAAGGATGTTTCGTTCGGCTATCAGAGCGGCGCGCTCACCGCGCTGCAGCACATGAACCTGACGATCAAGAGCGGCGAGACGGTGGCGTTCGCCGGCTATTCCGGCTCGGGGAAAACGACGCTGATCAAACTGCTGGTGGGATTATACAAGCCCACGAAGGGCACGATTCTGCTCAACGGCGTGAATGGCGATACTGTTGATTATGACGCCCTGCGCCGGAAGATCGGCTACGTGTCGCAGGACACACAGCTTTTTGCGGGCACTCTGCGCGAGAATCTCATCTTTGTGAATCCAGACGCGACGGACGATGATTGTTGGAAGGCTTTGGAAAATGCGTCCGTTGAGGCGATCGCGGAGCGTGGCGGACTGGGGCTTGATACGAAGATCGGCGAGGGAGGCATCAAGATCTCCGGCGGCGAACGCCAGCGCCTTGCCATCGCCCGTGCGCTGTTGCGTGATCCCGAATTAATCATTTTCGACGAGGCGACGTCAAGCCTGGATTCCATTACCGAAAAATCGATCACGGAAACGATCCACCAGATCGCGAAGTCGCGGCCGAACCTCATCACAGTGATGGTCGCGCACCGGCTTTCCACGCTCGCGCGCGCGGACCGCATCTATGTGATGCGCAAAGGCAGCGTGGTGGAGCAAGGGAGTCATACCCAGTTGCTGAAGAACCCGGATGGCTTGTACTCGGCGTTGTGGAAGGAGCAGAGTGGGAATCAGGAAGTGTTGCCGCAGTTGGCGCACGTCGCCGGATAATTTTTGTCGCTTTACATCACGGCGGTAATATTTTAGCCTTTAATCAGTAGCCGCTACCAACGGCAGATGGAGGCTCGTGATGAGAAAGACCGTTGCGTCCTATCTGAGGGTTGTGCTTTGGATCGCGGTTCCGATCTCGCTGTTCGAGATCTGGCTCTGTCCATTCACCATCGGGAGATTTGGAGGCTTTTGTTTTGTAAGGCTGAATGTGCCGATGTTGAAATCGCTTGTGGGTGACTGCATGGTCACCCCCTACCACCTGACCTTGTTCCTCGTTATCGTTCCTGTGTTTTGTGGGATCGGTACCTGGATCGTAGGCAAAGATCTGATCCACGGCGGCATTGCAAAGTTTGCATTCTTTGGCGCATGCCAGCTCGGCGTGATGGTAGGGGAGGATGCAAGCTGGTTTATCCTCAACACGGTATTCCGCCTGCGCCTTCCGGACGCATTACCGCGTCTTCTACACGGGGATATCCCATGGTTTCCCCACTGGATCGATTTTGGAGCTTTCAAGCTTCCGGATTTTTACCTCTACCTTCCGTTTGCGATCATCATATTGCTCGCGATCGAAACCATTGCAAGCCGTAAGGCCACTCTCGTCCGTCCGCCCACGCACTCCTAGTGTTGGCGGACCTTTTTATTGACCAGTCGGTCATCCCGAGATATAATCTCTCTACATAGACCCCTACAAGCCCGACCGAGGGCGTTTTTGCATCTTGGCTGGCATTAAAAAATCATGAAACACGACAAAATAATCATCAAGGGCGCACGCGAGCATAATCTCAAGAATGTGGATCTTGAGATACCGCGCGACAAAATGGTCGTCTTCACCGGACTCTCCGGCAGCGGCAAGTCGTCGCTCGCGTTCGACACCATCTTTGCCGAAGGCCAGCGTCGCTACATCGAATCGCTCTCCGCGTACGCACGGCAGTTTTTGGGCCGTTTGGATAAACCGGATGTGGATGACATCGAAGGGCTGTCGCCCGCGATCTCCATCGATCAGAAATCGCATTCAGGAAATCCGCGCTCGACGGTGGCCACGATCACCGAGATTTATGATTACCTTCGCGTTTTGTTCGCGCGTGCGGGCAAGCCATATTGTCCGACGTGCGGCCGTGAGATCAAGAAGTTGACGAACGAGGAGATCGTTGATGTCGCGATCGATATCTCCGGCGGCAACAAAGACAAAAAGAATTTCGTCATTCTCGCACCGGTGGTGCGTGGCAGGAAAGGCGAGTATTACCAGATGCTTTACGACTTCCTGAACGCGGGATTTTCCGAGGTACGCATTGATGGCAAATATCATTCCTTGCGCGATCGCGTGGAGCTCTCGCGCTACAAGACGCATGACATTGATCTCGTCGTGGATCGTCTGCCGTCGGGCATGAACTTCAAAGACAAAGACAATCGTCTGCGCCTGGCGGAGGCGATCGAGAGCGCACTCAAGTACGGCAACGCGGTTGTGACATTGATCACCGATAAAGAGACCTCACTATCGGCAAAGTTCACATGTCCGCACGACGGATTCTCGTTCCCCGAGATCGAGCCGCGCCTGTTCTCGTTCAACAGCCCGTATGGCGCATGTCCGGAATGCCATGGCCTCGGCACGAAGGACATCTGGTCCGAAGAGATCTGCCCGGTGTGCGCCGGCAAGCGCCTCCGGCCGGAAAGTTTGAACGTTTTGATAGATGAAAAAAACATTAACACCGTGACGGCGCTTTCCATCGAGGACGCGCACGCGTTTTTCAGCGGATTGAAATTCAAATCGGAGTCGATGAACGAGGTCGCCGAAGCGCCGCTTCGCGAGATTAAAAACAGATTAAAGTTCATGATGGACGTTGGTTTGGAATACTTAACGTTGGATCGCAGGGCAGGGACGCTGTCCGGCGGCGAGGCACAACGCATCCGGCTCGCGTCGCAGATCGGCTCGCGGCTGGTGGGCACGCTCTATATATTGGACGAACCGACGATCGGCTTGCACCAGCGCGATAACGCCAAGCTGATCCAGACGCTCAAGGATCTGCGTGATCTTGGCAACACGATCATCGTGGTGGAGCACGATGAGGACACGATTCGGGAATCGGATTATCTGGTGGACATCGGGCCCGGCGCGGGCGTGCACGGTGGCAACGTGGTGGCGCAGGGACCGATGCCTGCGCTCATGAAAGACCTAAAGCAAAATTCACTTACGTTGCAATATTTGCGCGGGAAGAAGTTCATCGAGGTTCCGGAAGAGCGGCGTAAGGTGGATGCAAAACAGGAGTACTTAAAGATCCGCGGCGCGCACGCGAACAATCTCAAAGATGTTGACGTGGATATTCCATTGCGCCGCTTCACGGCGGTGACGGGCGTTTCCGGCAGCGGCAAGTCATCGCTCGTGTACGACGTGCTGTACAAAGCCGTTGCGGATAAGTTGAATCACGCCAGTTTCAAAGCCGGGGGATACAAACAGATCCTCGGCCTGGAGTACATCACGCGCATCATCAACATTGACCAGGCGGCGATCGGCCGCACGCCGCGCTCCAACCCGGCCACGTACGTGGGCGCATGGACGCACATCCGCGATCTCTTCGCTGGCACGGAAGACGCGCGCGTGCGCGGTTACAAGCCGGGCCGTTTCAGCTTCAACGTCCCGGGCGGCCGCTGCGAGAACTGCGAAGGTCATGGCACGATCGCGATCGAGATGCATTTCCTTCCGACGGTGTACGTCACGTGCGATGTGTGCAAAGGCAAGCGGTTCGATCGCGAGACGCTCGCCGTGGAATACAAAGGGAAAAACATTTTTGATGTGCTCCAGATGACGATCGAAGAAGCGGTGAAGTTCTTTGAGGACATCCCGTGGCTGATGGACAAGCTTACTATATTAGAGGAGGTGGGTTTGGGATATTTGCAGTTGGGTCAGTCGGCCACGACTTTGTCCGGCGGCGAGGCTCAGCGCATCAAGCTGTCCGCCGAGCTCGGCAAGCGTGACACGCGCCGCACGCTCTATCTGCTCGACGAACCGACGACCGGCCTGCACTTTGCCGACGTGGATCAGCTGCTCAAAGTTCTGCAACGTCTTGTCGATCGCGGCAACACGATCGTCGTCATCGAGCACAACCTGGACGTCATCAAATGCGCGGATTGGGTGATCGATCTCGGCCCTGAAGGCGGCGCTCGTGGCGGCAGGATCGTCGCCACCGGCACCCCGGAGGAGATCGCGCGCAAGAAGGCGAGCGTGACAGGGGAGTATCTGAGGCCGTTGCTGCAGAAATAGCGGCAAGTGATATAATAAAGTCATGAAAATCTTCGACGGCAAGGTCTGGCACGACGGGCAAAAGATCGCATGGATCGACGGTATCTACGTCCGTGCAGAGGCGGATGGCCACAAACTTGGCTATTTCCAGAACAACTTCATCTTCAATATAGCTGGGCATAAGATCGCTTATATCCACGAGAATGAGCTGATGTTCGAGAACGGTCAGTCGCCGATCCCGCTGCAGCATATCAACGAGACGATAGAAGGGACCGACCCGCTGCTTCTGAAGTGCGCCGTCTACGTGCTGCTGGAGAAATAACCCTCGTTTTTCCTGAGTTATTCGTTTAATCTTTTTTTAATATGCATATGCTATGGTGATCTTCATGAACATAAAAGAAATAGAGGAACTCTTTAAAAAGAGTCGCGCTGAGGTGCGGCAGTTATTTGGGGTTTTTGAGGAAAGAATGGATGATAAATTTAAACTTGTCACCGAAAGGTTCGATACAATAGATAAAACAATGGATAAACATACGGAGATGTTCAAAGATATCAATGAAAAATTGGATACAAAAGCGGACGTCAAAGAAGTCGATGAACTTGAACGCCGGGTTATAAAATTAGAGCGAAAAGAACCGCGCCCTTCAAGAAGCGGCTGAATCGTCTATAATGGAGGAGGTTAAAAAATGATTAAAACCTCCATCCCATACAAAAAATTTCCCGAAACGCCGGGCGTCTACATCATGAAGGACGCCGCCGGGCGTGTTTTGTATGTGGGCAAAGCGGGGAATCTGCGGCGGCGCGTCTCGAGCTATTTCGAGCGGCCGCACGACGTGCGCATCCAGACGCTCGTGAGCAAGATCGCACATATCGACTTCGAGCAGAAGGAGACGGCGCTTGAGGCGCTGATCCGCGAAGCGGAGCTGATCAAGAAAATCACACCGCCATTCAACGTGCGCGAAAAAGATGATAAGAGTTTTTTATATTTTGAGATCACCCGTGAAAAGTTTCCGCGTGTGCTGCTGGTGCGCGGCGCGGGAGTGGTGGCGGATGGTCGCATCGGCAAAGGCGGCCACGCGGTGGCGCCGCAAGGCAAGCGGTACGGCCCGTTCACCTCGGCATCGAGCGCGCGCGAAGCCCTGCGCATCCTGCGCCGCATCTTCCCGTGGAGCACGCACGATGCCGACGAGATCGGCAAGATGAAACGGCCGTGCTTCAACTACGAGATCGGGCTTTGCCCGGGCACCTGCGTGGGCGCGATCACGCACGAGGACTATATGAAGAACATCGAACGCCTGCGGATGTTCTTTGAAGGGAAAAAAGCGCGCATTATCCGCGCGCTAGAAAAAGATATGAAAGCTGCGGCAAAAAAGCAGGAGTTCGAAAAAGCGGAGGTGCTCCGACGTCAGATGTTCGCACTGCGACACATCCAGGACACCGCGCTCATATCGGACAACGAGACGCTGATGCCCGCAGGTATCACAGGCCCGGGCGGCAGTAAAGCATTAAAAGATGGTTATCGTATCGAGGGATATGATATCTCAAACATCTCCGGAACGTCCGCGGTCGGATCCATGGTGGTGTTCGAGGATGGCGAGTCGAATAAGAATGAATATCGAAAATTCAAAATTCGCAGCATCTTCCAGCCGAACGACGTTGGTATGTTGAAAGAGGTGCTCGAGCGGCGCTTCGCGCACGCCACACCCGCCGCTGGCCGCGTGGCGACGAAGGGCCAGTGGCCGATGCCGGACCTCGTGCTCATCGACGGCGGCCTCGCACAAGTGAACACCGCGCGCCGCGTATTGCTCCGCGCGGGAATAAAAACTCCTATCGTGGGAATCGCGAAAGGGCCGCGGCGCGATCGCAACGATATCATCGGCCTCATTCCCAAAGGCGTCCAGAAAGCGACGCTTATCAAGGTGCGCGACGAGGCGCACCGCTTTGCCATCAATTACCACAAGACTCTCCGCCGTATTCGCTCCCTTCAATAGAGCCGCAAATAAAAGAAAACACTTCGGGGTTGAGCGAGTGGACGTTCCGACGTCGGAGCGAAATCCCGAAGTGTTTTCTTTTATTTCGTGATGGTTATAGGCCCGCTCACGAGATCGCCGAGCCCGTTCCCGTCGAAATGGATGCTGATGGAATAGACGCCGGGCTCGACCGCCACCTCATTCGCGCTATAGCGCCCGAGATAAACCTGTTCTGCGTTCCACGTGTAGGAGGTCTGCTTCGGTCCGGTCTCGGCGAGGATGACGCCGATGAACTGTTTCGTGTTCGCATCGACGAGGTCTATTTCGCCCGTGATGTCTGCGGCGTTATCCCACGCGATGGGATTCGCCTGGCCGATCGTCCAGACATTATTGGCTATTGGTGTGAGGAGGTGGATGGTGATCGTGGATTCGCCCGCCGGAGGGATATTTTGGCCATCACCGGACGAAGGAGGTGCGGATGCGGTGCTACTGCCGCCGGGCGTTCCATTCGCCACGGTAGTGACCGTTGTGGACGCGCCCGGCCCGGTTTGCGCTGGCTGCGCCGGGGTGATGGCATGGACGATAAAAAAGACCAACGCCGCGATCACGACCAAGACCACCGCCACGATGCCGACCATCTTCCACCGCACATTTAATGTATTCATATCCTTTAATCATACCAGAATTGGATTCCAAACGTTACTCAGTGGTATCATTGAAGGTAATGACAGCTGACGATATAAAACAGTTCTTCCATGGCGATGTGGCGGTGGACGATGCCACACTCACGCAATACAGCCGCGACTATTCGCTCTTTAAAGTACGGCCGCAGATCGTCGTGTTTCCAAAAGATGTTGATGATATAAAGAATCTGGTCAAACTGGTCGCGCAAAAGAAAGCGGCGGGGGAGGATGTGTCGCTCACCGGGCGCTCCGCAGGAACGGATATGACGGGCGGTCCACTCAGCCAGGGGATCATCATGTCGTTCACGAAGTATTTCAATCGTATTGTTGAGATCGGCACGGACGAGGCGAAGGTCCAGCCCGGCGTCTACTTTCGCGATTTCGAGAAAGCGCTGACGGCGAAGGGCCTGCTCTACCCGCCGTATCCGGCGTCGAAGGATCTATGTGCGCTCGGCGGCATGGTCAACAACAATTCCGGCGGCGAGAAGACGCTCGCGTACGGGAAGACGGAGGATTTCGTGGAAGCGGTGAAGATCGTGATGGCCGACGGCGAGGAACACACGCTTTGGCCGCTCTCCGGCGACGCGCTCAGATCAAAATTGGCCGAACAAAGTTTTGAGGGCGATCTCTATCGCAAGCTCTATAAATTGGTTAACGATAATTATGACGTGATCAAAGCGGCCAAGCCGGACGTTTCCAAAAACTCTGCCGGCTACTATCTCTGGAACGTCTGGGATCGCACGACGGGCGTGTTCGACATCACGAAGGTCATCGTCGGTTCCCAGGGGACGTTCGGCATGCTCACCGAAGCGAAGCTCCGGCTCGTGCCGCTTAAAAAACATTCGCGCCTGTGCGTCGTCTTTTTGAAGGACCTGGCGCCCGCGGGTGATCTTGTGGAATTGGTATTGCCCTTCAAGCCCGAGAGCATCGAGTCGTACGATGACAAGACGATGCAGTTTGCCGTAAAACTCTGGCGGCAGGTGATCGGCTCCATGAAAGGCAACGTCATCTCGCTCGGACTGCAATTCCTGCCGGAGATGTGGATGGTGCTCCGCGGCGGCATGCCGAAGATGATCATGCTCGTGGAGTTGTGCGGGGATGATGAAAAAGAGCTGGACGCAAAGCTCGCCACGCTTGCCATGGCGATCAGGGATTTTGCAAAGACGCACGCAGGCATCCAGGTGCTCCCGCTCAAGACCGAAAAGGATGAGGAAAAATATTGGACGATCCGCCGGCAGAGTTTCGCGCTTTTGCATAACAACACAACGGGCAAGGACACCGCGCCGTTCATCGATGATTTCATCGTAAAGCCCGAGTATATGGCGGAAGTGCTCCCGCAGGTGAACGCCATCCTGGATAAATATAAAAAAGATCTTATTTACACGATCGCGGGACATCCGGGCAACGGCAACTTCCATATCATCCCGTTGATGGATCTCAAAGACCCGCGCGTGAAAGCGCTGATTCCCGTCATTTCCGAGGAGGTGTATCAGCTCGTATTCAAATACCACGGCTCGATCACCGCGGAGCACAACGACGGCCTGATCCGCACGCCGTACTTGGAAGAAATGTACGGGCCGAAGATCGAAGAGCTATTTATAGAGACGAAGAAGATCTTTGACCCGCTCGGTATCTTTAACCCGGGCAAGAAAGTGGGTGGTAGCATGAAATATAGCGAGGATCATATCCAAGCCACGCAGTAGGTGTAGATCTAAAACAGCCCTACCAGGGCGCCGTCGTCTTTAATATTTCTTTAATCCGGCTTTGGTATGGTGGATGCGTGAAGACGCGCGTCCGAGCCATCTCGTACTTCCTTTCCATCGTCGCCATCGCGGCGATATTCTTCAGCGTGGAACATTTTACCGAACGGTTCTTTTTTCACGACGAGGATGCGGTGGATATCATTTCCGCTATCGTGGCCGCGATCTCATTTTCCGAGTGCAGGCGGTTTTTCGACCGCGCTACCGACAAGATATTTTTCCGTGCCAGTCGTGACATCCATGCAGAATTCATCACGGACATCTCCCATGAGCTCCAGACGCCGATCGCTATCCTGCGCGGCAATGTGGAATTGCTACAAAGGCCGAGCATCACCGAGGCGGAACGCGCCGTGGCCGAGCGCGTGATCGTGAATACGCTCGACGGCATGTCGCGTCTGATCGGCGATGTCCTCGAAAGCGCAAAGCTAAAATTCTCCAAAAAGATATTTTTTGAATCGAAGGTCGGCGTGGGGACCTTGCTGTGGGAGACCCGCGAGGATTGCTATCTTCTTGCCGAAGAGAAAGATGTTCAGTTGAGGGTCGATACCGAAGAATTTCTTTTTGTGCGCGCCGACCGTGATCGATTGAAAGAAGTGTTGCTGAACCTTATCAGCAATGCGTTGAAGCATACGCCGGCGGGCGGGGCAATTTCGCTGCGGGCGGAGCAGGCGGGGAGCAACGCGCGGATCGTCATCGAGGACTCGGGATGCGGTATCCCGCCCGAGGTCCTGCCGCATATCTTTGAGCGGTTCTATAAGATAGAGAATGGCTCGATGGCGTTCGGGGAAAGCGGAACGGCGCCGCCCGCCACCGCGCCGTCCAACGGCATCGGCCTCAATATCTGCCAACAGATCATCGAGGCGCACCGCGGCACGATAACCGTGGAGAGCGAGCGGGAGAAGGGGAGTTGTTTCATCATTCATCTGCCGCTTTGCTATAATTAACTCATGACACCAACACTAATGGCCTCCAAAAAACTCTACTCCCAAACATCGTCCGGTGACCTCGTGCTCGATAGCGGCAACGAAAATGACAAGCAATACATTTTAAAATTGCGCGACCTTCCCGCCGATGAAAAGCCGCGCGAGAAGTTAGTGAAACACGGACCCTCGGTACTTTCACTCGCAGAGCTTTTTGCCGTCGTGCTGAATGTCGGCACAAAGAAGGAAGAGGTACTGACGATGTCGCGGCGCTTGCTCAAAGAGTATGGCGACAGCGCGATCGTGAACCAAAAAGATCCGGCGAAGATCAGCGAACTGCTTGGCATCCCGCTTGGCAAAGCGTGCCAGATCGTGGCGTGTTTCGAGCTCGGTCGCCGATTCTTCAAAACGCCGGACGGCCGCAAGCCGATGACCATCCGCACCGCCAGTCAGGTCTATGAATATCTAAAAGATATGCACGAATTGCCGAAAGAACATTTGCGCGGGCTGTATCTCGATGCACACTATCAATTGATCCATGACGAGGTCGTTTCCATCGGCACGCTCACGTCGAACATTATCCATCCGCGCGAAGTGTTCCGCCCCGCGCTCGAATATTCCGCGTCAGCGGTGATCCTCGCGCACAACCATCCCTCCGGCGTCGCGAAGCCGAGCGACGCGGACATCGCGATCACCCGCCAGATCGTGGAAGCGGGAAAGATCCTGGGCATCAGCCTGCTTGACCACGTGATCGTTACCAAGAACAAGTTCGAAAGCGTACCGGTAGAATATTCATAAGAGACTTTTTTCCGGTAGTTTTTTTTGCTATACTCTCCCTATGGTGGATTTCTCGCATCTCACTAAGGCCTATAAAAAGAAGGTGGTCGTGGACGACTTCACCCTCTCCGTGGATGTACCGATATTCGGATTTTTGGGGCAGAACGGTGCAGGGAAGACGACGATCATGAAGATGATCGTGGGATTGCTTGAGCCCACGAGCGGCACGATCACGATCGACGGGGCGCTCTCGTCGCACCCTATTTTCAAGAAGAAGCTTGGCTATATGCCGGAGACGCCGTATTTCTACGAGCGCATGACCGGCATGGAGTTTTTGCGGTTTTGTGACGAACTTTTTGATAATACGAAAAGTGGCGACACCGTCACAGCGCGAACATCGCATTACGAGGAAATTTTAAAAAAGGTGGGCATCTTTGGCGCACGCAACGCGGAGATCCGGACGTATTCCAAAGGCATGCGCCAGCGCCTCGGCTTCGCACAATCGCTCGTGAACGATCCGGAATATCTTTTTCTTGATGAGCCGCTCGATGGCCTTGACCCGATCGGCCGCCGTGAGATGAAAGAAGTCATGCTCGCGCTCAAGCACGAGGGCCGCAAGATATTCCTGAACACGCACATCCTTGCCGACGTAGAAGAGATCTGCGACGAGGTCGGGATCGTTCACCGGGGTAAATTGCTCTATGCCGGATCAGTGAAAGCGTTCTGCGAGGGAAAATCGCTTGAGGAGCGATTCATGGAGGTCGTCGGCGCCCACGAAAAACAACCCGCACACGCATGAGAAATATTTGGATCATCGCAAAGAATACGCTGAAGCTTGAGATCCGGGACAAGATCCTTTATGGCATCATCGTGTTCGGCCTGCTCTATGTGTTCTTTACCCTGTTTCTCGCCGACCTTGTATTGAAAGAGCCCTCGATGGTCAAAGCGTTCGGGCTGACCGGAATCTATTTCTTCAACGCGATCATCGCGCTCTTCCTCGGCACGACCTCGTTCTTTAAAGATGTGGATCGCAAAGTGGTCTACTTCATTCTTTCAAAACCGGTCTCGCGCGCGCAGTTCGTGCTGGGCAAATTCTTCGGGCTGTGCCTCGTGCTCCTGCTCACAAGCGCCATTTTGGGCGTGGCGTACGTGGGCGTAGTGCTCTATGAACACGCGGGATTCGACTGGATCGGACTCACCGCCATCGCGATGCAGTTCCTGGAGATGGCGATGTTCCTCGCGTTCGCGATATTCGTCTCCACGTTCGCGAGTTCGTTGCTCTCGATCGTATATACTTCGGGTGTATTTTTCCTGGGCCATATCGTGAGCCAGCTCGTGACCGATGCGAAGGCCATCAACCTCGGTGGTATCCGGCTGTGGCTCATAGAGATCCTGTATTACGTCTTTCCCAACCTGGAAAAGTTCGACGCCCGCGACTTCGCGATCCACGTCGTTCCGGTGCCATTCACTTCGTTCGCACTCGCCGTTGCATACAGCGCGGTGTATATCATCCTCTTGCTGACCGCGGCGGTGTGGATCTTTGATAAGAAAGAGATATAAGAAATTCGCATGGCGCGCCTCAAGAATCCGTGGGCAAAGATAGGAGTGCTGGCGGCGCTGCTTCTGCTTGTGGTGCTCCTGCAGTTTGAATATGACGCCACGAAGATGACCTTGCCCGCGTCGGGCGAGCAGGAGGTGTCGCCGTTCATGGCGCGCCTCCTCGATATGGGATTCCATCCTGCGGTCGCGTCATTCCTATGGGCCACGACGATGCCGGAGATCCTCGATTTGTGGAATAAGAAGACGGAATACTTCACCGATCTCACGTTTGTGAACTCCGTCGATCCCAAATTGAGCTATCCATACGCCTTCTCGGTCC
The DNA here is from genome assembly GCA_036510525.1 of Minisyncoccota bacterium. GTDB lineage: Bacteria > Patescibacteriota > Minisyncoccia > UBA6257 > 2-01-FULL-56-20 > JAKAGE01. Next base: position 2,203 of record DATCDU010000004.1, on the reverse strand, counting down.
TGACGCTTACGGCGGTGCCGGCGGCCGATGATCCGAACGCCGTGGCACAGGCAGAGGCGATCGGCGAACAGGGGATCGCGAACGCCGACCCCGACTGGCGTATCGCGTACTATATGGCAACGAACGAATTCTTATACGGCAACAACGAACAGCAGGCGCTCTACTATTACAACCTGGCCGCGGAGACGCCGGGAGTTCCCTCGTATGCCGAGCGCTTCTCGCTGAACTTTGGCATTGAGACGGACCAGCGCCAGAAAGTGGAACAGTTGTGGGAAACGATCAAGGATTCCACGAACGATCCGGATGAGAAGGCGCGGGCACAGGCATACATCGATCACCTGCAGGATTTTGATTATCTCGACGCCGCGTCGGCGCTTTACAAGAAGGAGTTTGGCGTCTTCCCCACATCCACTGCGGAGCTCGTGCAAAAGGGGATCATCCCGTCCGTGCCGGTGGATCCATTCGGCTTCACATTCATCATCCAGGCTGACGATACTTCCGCGATCGACCTGAACACATTGCCGTCCTACATGAGCACGAGTACACTGCAATAATGAAACTCGCAATCGGCATCGTCGGACTCCCGAACGTCGGCAAGTCCACGCTATTCAAGGTGTTGACCCGGCAGAACATCACGATCGCCAATTATCCGTTCGCCACGATCGATCCGAACGTCGGCGTCGTTGCGGTCCCCGACGAGCGCTTGGAAAAGTTAAACACGCTCTCCGCGTCCAAGAAAAAGATCCCAGCGGTCGTGGAATTCTTCGACATTGCAGGGCTCGTAAAGGGCGCGAACAAAGGCGAAGGATTGGGCAATGATTTTTTGGATGACATTCAGCTCACGCAGGCGATCGTGATGGTGGTCCGCGCGTTCCAGAACCCGGACATTATCCATGTAGAGAATTCGGTGGATCCGGTGCGTGACATTGACGTCATCAACCTGGAGTTGATGTTAAAGGATCTCGCGGCGGTGGATAAGCGTCTCATGCGCGTGGACGCGGAAGCACGCGCCGGCAAAAAGGAGGCGCTGAACGACAAAGAGATTTTGGAGCGATTGAAGACGGCGCTCGAGAGCGGCGTCTTGCCTGTGAGCGACAAAGAGCTTTCGCACGACATCAAGAGCGAGCCGCGGCTGAACGACCTACGTCTGCTCACCACCAAGCGGCAACTTTATCTTATTAACGGAAAAGAATCGGATGTGTCGCCCGAGCTTTTGGCGAAGATCGCCGCGCTTGGCGCGGAGCATCTCGTGATGGACCTTTCATCGCCGGACGTGGAGTCGGCTGGCATTCCGCAACTCGTCAAGAAGGCATACCACACGCTTGACCTCATCAGCTTCTTTACGACGGGCGAGGACGAGACGCGTGCGTGGACGATCGAGCGCGGCATGAAGGCGCCGCAGGCGGCGGGCGTCATCCATACCGATTTCGAAGCGAAATTTATTCGCATGGAGGTCGTCCCGACGGACAAACTGCTCGAAGCGGGCGGCTGGAGCAAGGCAAAACAGAAAGGCTGGCTGCGCGTGGAAGGGAAGGAATACGTGGTGGCCGACGGGGATGTGATAGAAGTGCGGCACGGATAACGGATAAATCTATAGTGAGGCAACGCGGTGCGATGCATGTGTGTTGCCCGGACTATGAGCGTTTCGGGTTTAACATCGATAAATCCTATGTTCTGATATCACAGTTTGTGATTTCAGAATGTAATAATATCCAGCGTTTTTCACGGTGCCTGCTCAGTCTCTTAGGGACACGTACGAATTCCCGGCTATAAGCCGTGTGGTGGGGATTTTATAATTGATACTATTGTATAATTCATTCAATGCACCGATTTCCCGTTGCTGAATTTAAAACATTTCCAAAAGAGCTGAGAGTTCTGCGCGGTCTTCGCACTCCTGCCGCGATCCAGGATTTTTTGAACACCCTGCCAATGAACTTCACCGGGCGGAAGCACACCTATGCTTCGCCGCTCGTCGTGCTGCAAACAAAAAAGGCGCATTGCATGGAAGGCGCGATGCTCGCCGCCGCGGCGCTATGGCACATCGGCCAGCGGCCGCTACTCCTTGATCTCAAAACGACCGACGCCGACGACGACCACGTGGTCGCGCTCTTTAAAGACGGGAATCGCTGGGGTGCGATCAGCAAGACGAACCATGCCGTCCTCCGGTACCGCGACGCGGTCTACCGCGATCCGCGCGAGCTCG
>DATCDU010000003.1:0-6640 GCA_036510525.1 Minisyncoccota bacterium | reverse complement strand
GCTTTTTGTCCTATCGGGACGCCATCAAGACATACCTCGCATACTACAACGGGGAGCGAAGTCATATGGGTATCAACTTCATGACCCCACTCAAAAAAATCGCCGAAAGTATTCCAAGCTATTGACCCGAAAACGTATCGGCGCATGGAGTAATATATATCTATACTGATTCCCAATGTACATTCCCCGCAGACAATGGAGTCGCCGTCCCCCGCCGAACGATCAGCCGGTCTATCTGACGCCGGAGGGTGTGAAGCGCCTCAAGGGCCGCTTGGAACGGCTGAAGCACTCACTTCCTGCCGTTATTGAAGAAGCCGGACGGACCGCTGCGTACGGAGATCGCTCCGACAATGCCGAATATAAAGAAGCAAAAGGGATTTTGCGCCGCACGCGCGGACAGATTCTGAATATTGAGGACCAGCTCAAGCGGGTCGTTGAGATTCCCGCAGGCGCAGATGAGGCGGGAAAGGTGCGGCTGGGATCGACTGTTGTTCTCGAAATAAAGAAGGGTTCCGATTCAACGCGGAAAACATTTCGCATCGTCGGTTCATCGGAGACCGATCCTACGCGCGGGCGCATCTCACATACCTCTCCGCTCGGCGCGGCGCTCATTGGGCATGCCAAGGACGATACCGCGACGATCCAGACGCCCGGCGGAAAGCAGGAGTACTATATTCTCGAGGTAAAATAAAAAAACGCACGATCGGAAATGCGTCGTGCGTGGGGTTAGGATCATGCGGTTACTTGCCGGAAATCATGCAGCTGCCTTTTCGCTGAGATGAGGAGGGTATCCATGGTGTCCCAGAAATCCTTCTTTTCAGCGACGAGGTGGCGCTTATTCAGGAATGCTCTGCAGCGCGGACAATCGTTGTGTTGAATAGCGTGACCAAGAAACCAGATTTGAAATTCCCGATCCTGGGTAAAGAGCGCGTAGAATTCAAATTCTGTGAGGCCGTTTTCGACGAAATAGCAAATCGTCAACTCTTTGAGCGGTTCCATAACCGCAGCATGCGCGGACATTCGGGGTACCTCATCCTGTTACTTAACGAGCCATCTATGACCATACCCCTTTCCGTTGAGCATGTCAATTGGCAATATCCATGCGATGCGGTACAATCAAGCGGCTATGGAACGGTCATATACAAAATTAAAGAAGTTGAGCGAGAAGAACGGTGATATCGAATTTCAGGCGGAGGTGCCGATAGAGTTGCTTGAGGAATATACGCTCACGGCGCTTGCCGGCCTGGCGGAGGACTTTGCGCTTCCCGGATTCCGTAAGGGCAAAGTGCCCCAGGATAAAGTGCGCGAACATATCGGCGAGATGGAACTTTTAGAAGACGCCGCGAACGAGGCGTTACGGGATGCGATGCCGCAGATCGTGGAGGATCAGAAGCTCAACGTCGTCGGACGGCCGCAGGTCGTCATCACAAAGATCGCGCCGAAGAATCCGTTGGAGTTCAAGATACGCTACGCGCTCTTTCCCGACATCTCGCTTCCCGATTATAAAAAGATCGGCAAGACCATCTTTGAGCGAAAGGACCCGACCGATGTGACGGAGAAAGATATTGACGAAGCACTTGAACGGATCCAGAAGATGATCGCGCCAGTGGCGAACGCTGGGCTCACGCCCGGCACAAAGGATGCGCCCATTCCCCCGCTCACCGACGAGAGGGTCAAGCAGTTCGGCAACTTCAACACCGTGGCGGACTTTCGTGCGGAACTCAAAAAGCAGCTTGAGCAGGAGAAAATTTTACACATGAAGGATGGCCGTCGCGAGGAAATGATCAAGGAGATCGTCAAGCACGCGAAAATAAAAGTGCCGCAACTGCTTGTGGATCAGGAACTCTATGAATTTTTGGCGGACCGTGATGAACAGCTTAAGACGGCAGGCCTTTCACTCGAGGAATATCTGAAGCAAGTTGGCAAGACCGCCGAGCAATTGGAAAAAGATGAGCACGCGCTTATTGAGGACGATCTCCGCATGAGCTTGGTTGTCCAGGAGATCCGCAAGAAGGAGGGGCTCACTGCGGAAGATCGTGACATTCATATTTTGATCACTCAGCTCAAGCTGCGCTATCCGGAGCGGACGGAGCAAGAACTTCATCGAACGGCCGAGGCAATGATCATCCAGAACAAATTATTCGCGGTTTTGGAAGGCGCGCCCGCGCCTGAGTTGAAAGATGCGGTTCATGGCACTGTAGTAGATAAGCATGGAGATAAAGAATAAGGTCGTCATCGTGACGGGCGCATCGGACGGCATCGGTGAGGCGATCGCACGGAAGCTGGCACACGCGGGGGCAAAGGTGGTGCTCGCCGCACGTAATGACGAGAAGTTGGCCGCGCTTGCGCATGAGCTCCCGGGCTCCGTCGCGGTGCATACGGACATGACCCAGCAGGCGGACATCCAGAACCTCATCGACCGCACGATGGAGATCGACGGTCGCATTGATATCTTGATCAATAACGCTGGCCAGGGCATGTACAGTCCGGCCGAAAGCATCGACATCGACAAGTATAAGCACATCATGAATCTGAATGTGTATGCACCGCTCTATGCGATGCAACTCGTGATCCCAAAGATGCGCGAACAGGGCGGCGGTATGATACTCAACATCAGCTCGCGCGTTTCCAAAAATTATTACCCGAACCTTTCCGCATATGCGTCCACAAAGTATGCGTTGAATGCGATCTCTCTGACCGCACGCGCCGAGCTTGAGAAAGATCATATCGTGGTGAGCGTGTTCCATCCCAAGATGACGGCGACGAGCTTTGGCAAGAATTCGGTCAATGTAGATCCGGCGCCGCGTGAAGCTTATGTCGCGCAAGCGCGTGCACGTGGTATGGAAGTGGATACACCGGAACAAGTGGCGGATAAAGTATTGGAACAGATCAAATCGGAAATGCCGGAGGCGGAGATGTAGATGAGCGTTAAAACACAAACCCCGCCATAACAAGCACGAAGCTTGTGGCGGGGATTTAGCCACACATAGACCTGATATGGTCGCACATGGTGGCGATCACTTCTGTTACACCTTCCTCATCATTCGCATGGTCGTGATCGGGAAATCCAGTAACATAGGGATCGTAGAAATAGGTCGGCTGGATCGCATGCTTGGAACCGATGTAGACATCTACCAGCAGAATCCGATAGCCGGAGTAGACCCCCTGGTCGAAAGTGAAGTTAATGGATTTTGAGCCGGGGTGGAAAACAACTATGCTATACATGCTGCCTTCCCCTTCGTAGCTTCGCTCGATCCTAACATCTTTGTCGCCTAACTCCTCTTGAGTTAAACGCTTAAGAGCGTTGTAGATCCGGCCGCCGACGTTCTTCTGTTGGGCCAATTGTTTATTCCAACGACGATCCTGCTGCCGCATTTCCTTACTCCTCGTGCTACGGTAATGCACAACCACGCAGGCAACTGCTAACACGATAATCGCTGCGACGGATGAAAATCCAAAAATTCTCAAATCCATTGCTATTCTCCTGTGAATGATTTGACGTCCATAGACGTATTGGAGGATTTGGGTACCCCAATTTACCACTATTTCCAGTATACTATATAAATAGTATTTTGTCAATATTGGGGCGGATTTGTATTCGAACAAATCTTTTCATTAATCGTGATTCCCCTGTATCATTACCCATATGCTTATTGATGATGTAAACGTTCGGATCTCGGCGGGACACGGCGGCAAAGGCGCCGTGGCTTTTAATAAGAATATGATGAGCTTGGGTCCAGCAGGCGGCTCTGGCGGCTTAGGCGGTAGTGCTTACGCCGAAGGAGTATCCGACCTTTCGGCGCTTGGCCAGTTTCGTTTCAAGAAAGAATTTTCCGCCGAGGACGGGGCTGATGGACGCGGCCAGTTTCGCGACGGGCATGATGGCAAAGATCTCACCTTGAAAGTGCCGGTGGGCACGATCGCACATAACCTTACGACCGGGGCTGACGTTGAGCTTGAACACGTCGGCGAACGCGTCCTGCTTGCAAAGGGCGGTAACGGCGGCAAAGGCAATTTCCTTTTTCGTTCCTCGCGCAATACGACGCCGAAGCAATCACAACCGGGACTTCCCGGCGAATCCTTCGAATTTCGCTTGGAACTTAAGTTCATCGCGGACGTCGGCTTCGTCGGTCTGCCGAACGTCGGCAAGTCCAGTTTATTGAACGAACTCACGAACGCCAAGAGCAAGGTGGCGAACTATGCCTTCACCACGCTCGAGCCGAACCTTGGCACATATTACGAGCTGATCCTCGCCGACATTCCCGGACTTATCGAGGGTTCATCCACCGGTAAAGGCCTCGGCACGCGTTTCTTGCGCCACATTGAGCGCACACGGACACTCTTCCACTTTATCTCCGCCGAATCCCCCACCCCGGTCGCCGATTATAAGACGATCCGCGCTGAGCTTGGTGCATATAGTAAGGCGTTGCTCAAAAAACCGGAACATCTTTTTTTAACCAAGTCAGATGTGGTGGATGAGAAACAATTGAAATCCGTTTTGACCAAGCTGAAAAAAATACATCCGAAGGTCATTGCGATCTCTATTATTGATGATGAGAGTATCAAGAAGGTGCAGAAGCTTTTGAATGGGATCAAGGCGAAGAAGTAATAGGGATAATAATTTGTGCGGGGGGGTAAGGTATATGATATAACCTTTTTAGCGTCCAACTGGGCGAGGAGGTTATGAATGAAGGTTCGGTTTTATATCGGGTGTGCCCTGGTTGGGATTGGAATGATAGCCTTTTACACCGGCTGCTTTTCAGCCCAGCGTGACATCCATCTTGGAGCTCTCGGGATTCCGGCGATCTATTTCTTGGGAACAGGAATTTCCGTCATGCTAGTCGGTCTTATCGTTTTGCCAAACCGGAGAGCGAGAGCCGGACTCTTGAAATAAAGATGCTTTGAGAAGCTATTCGCCCGCGATAGAAATTATCGTGGGCGTTTTCTTATTATCAATAATATGTTAATATATGAACAAACGCGCAGACCGCGCGTTCTTATTATGTAATAGCAACTCCCTATGGCAAACAACGAAGTAATTCTCAGATTCAATAATGTGACGTTCGTATATGGCAAGAAGCCCATCTTAAGCGAGGCCACTTTTTCTGTGCGACGCGGAGCAAAAATCACGCTTATGGGGCAAAATGGTGCGGGCAAGAGCACGATGTTCCGGTTGATCGCAGGGGAATTGCATCCGGAGGAAGGCGACGTGATCGTGGAAGGCGGCCTCACGATGGCGATGGGTCGCCAGGTCATCCCCCGCGATCAGCTGGAGTCGACCGTTTTAGATTTTTTTAATACCGCATTCCCTGGCAAAAAAGTCTATGATATCGAGCCCCGCATCAAGAAAGCGCTTGATGTTGTGAATCTCGCGGCGCCGCTGGATCGCACCCTCAAATCATTTTCCGGTGGTCAGCAAGCGCGATTGCTCCTTGCTCAGGCGATCATTCAGGATCCGGATGTTCTTTTGCTCGATGAGCCGACGAATAACCTCGACAAAGCGGGTATCGAGCATCTCACCAAGTTCATCCAGGAATCCCAAAAAACCTGTATCGTCATCTCCCATGATGCCGACTTCCTAAATGCGTTCACGCAGGGCGTGCTCTACCTCGATAGTTTCACTAAAAAAGTGGAGCAGTATGTTGGCAACTATTTTGATGTGGTAAAAGAGATCACCGCGCGGCTCGAACGCGAGCGTATGAAGAAAGTCCGGCTTGAAAAAGAGATCCAGCATCGCAAGGATCAGGCAAACTTCTTTGCGCAAAAGGGCGGACATATGCGCGATGTTGCTAAAAAAATGTGGAACAAGATCGACGAGCTCGAAGAAGATATTCCCGAATCGCGCCAGGAGGATCGCACGATCCGCCAGTTCGCCATCCCCTGCCAGGCGGACATCAGCGGCCGCATTTTGGAACTCACTTCCGTGAACGTCATCAAAAACCATAAAGCGGTAGCCAAAAAAGTAAAGATCGACCTAAAGAAGGGTGAACGCCTACACCTCACCGGTCCGAATGGCATCGGGAAGACGACGCTTCTCGAAGCGCTTGCCACCGGTCATGCTAAGGGTGAGCTCGTAGAGCCGGGCACCCGCATCGGCTATTACCGCCAGGATTTTTCCACGCTTGATTTCGACGCGACCGTTTGGGATACGCTCTCCCGCGCGATGCGCGAAGGTGATCACGAGAAGCTCCGCTCCCACGCGGCAGGATTCCTTATTGACGCCGAATTGCTTCGCGCAAAGATCGGTTCCCTTTCCGAAGGCCAGAAAGGCCTTGTCGCGTTTGCGCAATTATCGCTTGAGGCGCCCGGCTTACTCATCCTCGATGAGCCGACGAATCACATCAACTTCCGGCACATCCCGATTATCGCAAAGGCGCTGGATCGTTATGAGGGCGCCATGATCCTTGTGAGTCACGTCCCGGATTTTGTGAAACAGATACGGATCGATCAGACTTTGGACCTAGCAGGGATCTAGTCCATATTATATAGGCTTTTTGCGGATACGTTTTCGGGTCAATAGCTTGGAATACTTTCGGCGATTTTTTTGAGTGGGGTCATGAAGTTGATACCCATATGACTTCGCTCCCCGTTGTAGTATGCGAGGTATGTCTTGATGGCGTCCCGATAGGACAAAAAGCGC
>DATCDU010000002.1:0-6176 GCA_036510525.1 Minisyncoccota bacterium | reverse complement strand
GATCCGCGCGAGCTCGCGATGTCATACTTCAACGAATATTTTTTGGATAGCGGTGTGAAGACGATGCGCAGCTACTCCGCGCCGTTCGATCTTCTGAAGTACGGCGATGAATGGCTCACCTTGCGCGGCGACCTTGCCGATATCGCCGCCGATCTGGATTTCTCGAAACATTTTCAAATTTTAAAAAAGGGCGGCGAACGGAAGTTGCGTCGTGCGGACCAAAGCGAGATCGAAGCAGGGAAGATCGTAGAATGGAGAAAATGATATAATCGAGAAATGATTAAACCACTCCCCATGAAGGTCTTTTTAAAAACGTTCGATTACGCTCCGCGCTTGGCGATCAGCTTGGTTGTGGTAAATAAAAAGAACGAGGTGCTTCTCGCACGCAGGGCGATACCTCCCAAAATTGGCACATGGCACCTTCCCGGCGCGTTCGTGCTCAAGGGAGAATCGTTAGCGCAGTGCGTGAAGCGTATCAGCAAGAAAGAGCTTAGCTTGGCCGTCGATCCAAAAAAGGCGAAACTGATGGGAGTTTTCGACGATCTTCACAAAGATCCGCGCGGGCACGTCGTCGATGTTATCTATAAAGTGATCATAAGCGCCCCGCCGAGCATTACCGAAGAGACGGGGGAAGTAAAGTTTTTCCGCAAGATTCCCGCCTCGATAGGTTTCAATCACGGCGGCACGCTCCGCGTTCTCGGATATAGATGATCTAGTTTCTCCTCTCCAGCGCCGATCCCAGCGTCTCGTCATCCGCGAATTCGATCTCGCCGCCGGTGGGAAGTCCGCGCCCGAGGCGGCTGATCCGCTTGCCGAGCGGCGCGAGCTCTTTCAACAAGAGTGATGCCTGAAAGTCGCCGAGCGTGGTGGGATTGAAGCCGAGGATGATCTCGTCCGCCGCGCCGCCAAGTTCATCGGTAATATATTTTTTCAAACTGAGCAGGCGCGTCTTCTGCCACGCCTCCAAAAATCCCGTCTTCGGCACCGGGCCAACGATAAAATATCGTCCGGTGAACTTCTTCGTGTTCTCAAGTGAGAGATAGTCCGTCTCTTTTTCCACCACCATAATGACGCGCTGATTCCGCGCCGGGTTCGCGCAGACATCGCACAGCGTGCCCGCGTTCTGATGGATAAAGAAGCAGCGCTCGCAGATCTTGATCGAGCGCAGCGCGTCGATGCTTTGCGCAAGCACGCGCAGATCCTCTTTGGGGCGTCCGATCAGATAGAATGCAAGGCGCACCGCCTGGCGCGGCCCGATAGAAGGGAGCTCGGCAAGCGCGTCCACCACCTTCTGTACGGGGTCGGGGAGTTTCATCATCAGACAATCATACAGTTAAAACTGTCCTTTTAAAATAGAGATTACGAATTATGTAGTCGATTGGGCTATCTCTTCCGAAAACCGTAAAAAATATCCATCAGGATCTAAAACATGAATTTCTTTTTCTACGATAAACGTCTCTCCTGTTTTGCGTCTACTCTCTTTGACCCCTCTTCGTATCGGGTAATTGTTCGCATTTAATTTCTCTACGACGGCATTGATATCCGGCGTCCTGATCTGGAAATTAACACCTCTTCCATAGGGATTTTCTAGCGGCCCGGTATGCCAATCATTTTTTTCTTGCTGCTGGATCATCAGTTGGGCCTCTCCATATGAAAGAAAGGCGAACAACGGATCGGTGCGGTCATATTCCAATTTAAAGCCAAGAAGGTCAACGTAAAACGCCAAACTCTTCTTATAGTCCGAAACATACAATTCGGGCATCAAACCGTTGAATTTCATCATTCTATGATCAAAACCTCTCCGTCACGGACAGGCTTATAAGGGATACTGTGTTGCTCGCAATATTCAATTTCTTTCGAGATGTCACTCGATTCGGGGTGGTCAGAGTTCCAATGAGGCATAAAATGGAAATCAACAAGCCCTAGTCCTTCCCAGATGATCTCTTTTTGGCCCGCATAGGGTGTATCCAGAGGATCAACAATATCCATGCCTTCGAGAGTTGGCGCAAGGACACACCCTGCCGCACTATAGCCTGCATAAAGAAAATCTGTGTCCCGAAGTTTTTTCAAAATCTCATCCAGCCCGCTGAGTTTCATGGCTTGCCGCAAAACAAAGACGTTACCGCCACTTGTGAAGGTAGCGCCAAGTTGTTCAAGCTTCTGCTCCAGAATAATTGATTTCCCAAAATAATTCTGTAAGTCGAGTAACTCAACTTCTAATCCGAGATTTCTAAGCGAAGCCATATTATCCTCGGTGCGCTTTGCCTTTCGTGCTGGATCAGCTCCGGAAAAATCTCGCGCATTGGGGATATAGCCAATTTTCCCTTTCGTCGCGAGCAGTTTTAATTTCTCAGCTTTATCACCGAGTTCGTACGATGACAAATAAAATTTCATAGCTTTATAGCGCCGGCAACTCCTCGTATCGCTTCTCGATCGTCTTGAAGCTCGCGAGTTCGCCGTTGAAGAAGAAGTCCATATCTTTGAGTGCGCCGTTGCGGTGCTTGGCCACGCGCAAGTGCACGGTGTTGTCGATGGACGACGCGGTGTCGTTCGGGTTGCGCTCGTCGCGGTAGAGGAACATGACGACATCCGCGTCCTGCTCGATGGAGCCGGAGTCGCGGAGATCCGAGAGGCGGGGGATCTTGTGGTCGCGCTGTTCAAGGCCACGCGAGAGCTGCGAGAGCGCGAGCACCGGCACTTTGAGTTCGCGCGCGAGTGCCTTGAGGCCGCGCGAGATCTCCGTGATCATGTTCACCATGTTGTCGCTGTTTGTGCGCGGCCGGATGAGCTGAAGGTAGTCCACAACGAGCAGGTCGAGCCCGTGCTCCACTTGGAGCCGTCGCGCCATTGAGCGCATCTGGAGGACGTTTAGGGACGGCGAGTCGTCGATATAGATCTTGACGTCCGAGAGGCGGTCGAGCGCATCCTGGATCATGGAGAACTCGCTGTCGTTCCGAATGCGGCCGGTGAGGATGTTCCAGAGCGGCACCTGCGACTCGGCGGAGATGATGCGGTCCTGCAGCGATTCGCGTGACATCTCGAGCGAGAACAGGCCGACGCTGAATCCCGCTTTGCCCGCGTTGCGCGCGATGTCGAGCGCGAACGATGTCTTTCCGACGGACGGCCGCGCGCCGAGGATCACGAGCTCGGACTTGTGGAGTCCCGAGAGTGTCTCATCGAGCGCGGGGAAGCCTGTGGGCACGCCGCGCAATTTTCCACCACCGGCGTGGAGTTGGGCGATGCGCTCGTACGCGCTCGTAAGATCATCTTTCAGTGAAACGAAATTTTGCGGCAGAGATTTTTGTGAGATCGAAAGGATCTTCTGCTCAACATCATCAAGCAAGTCTTCGACTTCGCCGCCCTGCGAGAACACATCCTCGGCGATCTCGGCTGATGCTTTGATGAGATCGCGCAATATTTTTTTCTCTTTTACGTTCGTGGCGTAGTGCTGCACGTGCGACGCGCTCGAGACGTGGTTTGTGAGGTCCGCAAGATACGCCGACCCGCCAACATCCTTCAACCATTCGTGCTCTTTGAGATAGTTCGTCAAGCTGAGCACATCGATCGGCTGATGCTTCTCGTAGAGCGAGAGGATCGCGCGATAGATCCGTTCATGCGCAGGCGTATAAAAATCCTCGGGCAACAAAATATCCGCCACGCGGAAGATCGCGTTCTTATCGATGAGAACCGAGCCGAGCACCGCCTGCTCCGCTTCCAGGTTCTGGGGCGGAAGCTTCAATTGTGATTTTTTGGTTGGCATTTATTAAATCTAGCTGAAAAACTTTTTGACAAGGGAAGAGCCATCCGCTCCATCCCTTACCTCATATCCTACTCCTTCAAGCTCCTTCCTCAAGGCGTCGGACTGGATAAACTGTTTATTAGTCCGGAATGCCTCGTATTCTTGAAATTTTTTGGTAATTTCGGCAGGAATTTCGCCCACGCGGCCGACCGCTCCTTTTATGTCGAGCATGGCCATCCGGTCCAGCGTCTTCAAAAATGCCACTTTTTCTCCCGGGGAAAGCTCTTTATCTTTCAACATCTCAAAGACGATCGAGAATGCCTTGGGGGTATTCAGGTCCTCGTCGAGGGCTTCGTGAAAGGCTTTTTTCCATTTGATCCCCGCGGTCGTTTCCACGGGAGTGTCCGTGCTTTCACTTGCTTCTTGCGCGGCTTTCTTCGCATGAAGTGCGAGCGTGTAGAGATTTTCCAGTTCGCTCTTTGCCTGCGCCACTACGCGTTCGGAAAAATCGAGAGGGGAACGATAGTGATGCGAGAGTACTATCCAGCGCAGAACGACTGCGGGATGCATGGCAAGGAAGTCGCGAATGGTCATGAAGTTGCCGACGCTCTTCGACATTTTTTTGCTCTCAACGGTGAGCAGGCCGGCATGTATCCAAAGCCGGACGAACGGTTTCAGGCCCGACGCGGATTCCTGTTGCGCGATCTCCGCTTCGTGGTGAGGGAATTTGAGGTCCAGGGCACCGCCATGGATCTCATACTGCGGGCCAAAATAAAATTCCGAGATCGCGGTGTCTTCGATGTGCCAACCCGGGCGTCCCTCGCTCAGCGACGAAGGCCACGCCGGCTCTCCGGGCGTGGAAAATTTCCAGAGGCAGAAATCGCCCTTGTTCTTTTTATTCACTGATTCATCAATGCGCGTCACGCCATCTTCTGCTTGTTCCACCGTGCGGCCGGAGAGCTTTCCATAGTCCGGATCTTTTGAAATATCAAAATACCAACCGTCGTCATCGATCTTGTAAGCGAAACCCTTATCGATCAGGCGCTCCACCTGCGCCGTTATCTGAGAGATAAAGTTCGTCGCCGCGGCGTACTCACTGACCGCATCAACGCTGAGGGCTTTCATATCTTCGAAGTACGCTTCAGTAAAGTGCTTCGCAAGCACGGCTGGTTCTTTATGCTCTTCCGCCGCACGGCGGATGATCTTGTCGTCGATGTCCGTGATGTTCTGGACATACGTCACGTCGTAGCCGCGCGCACGAAGGTACTTGGCGAAAAAATCAAAGAATATATACGTGCGCGCGTTCCCGATGTGAAGATAGTCATAGACGGTCGGGCCGCAAACGAAAAGCCGGATCTTTTTCTGATCTGGCAATGGCTCCTCTTTGCGCGAGAGGGAATTATAAATAGTGAGCATATAATGTAAAACGTTAATCTAGAACCACCCCTTCCGCTTGAAATAAACGGTGAGCAATACCATCCCGACGATCATGATGCCGATGATGATCCAGAACCCGTATGCCAGTCCGATGAGCGGCGTGTCGCGTGTGTTCATGCTGAAGAGCGCGGCGATGAGCATGAAGGGGAAGGTGAGGAACGAGAGCGACGTGAACGTCTTCATCACGCTGTTGATCTTGAGATTCATCAGCTGATTGTTCGTGTCCTCAAAGTCGGAGATCGCTTCGCGATAATCTTCGAGCTGGTTTACCACCTTGAGTTGATCACCCATGAGATCGCTCAAGTAGATCTCGGCGCTGTCGCCCCAGAACTTTTTTCCTTTCACGAGGAGCGAGCGGAGGATCGGTTCCTGCAGGCGCACGACGATGCGATATTCCGAAACGTCGCGCTTGACGTAGGTGATCCGCTCGAGCACTTCCTTTTCTTTGTCTTTGAATATTTCCTTGCCGACCTGCTCCACTTTCTCGCGAATGTGGCGAAGCTGCCGTTCCTGGAAGTTGATCAGATGTTCGATGATCTTGTACATCACGGCGAGCGAGGAATCGCAGTGCGTGATGTCGAGGCCATCCATCACTCCATCAAGCTCTTCATAATGAACGGTGGCGACGCTGTTCTTCGTGATAATGAAATCGATCTCGGTGCGCGTGGATGCCTCATCCTTCGCATCATAGACGGGGAAGTAATAGATGAAATAGAGATAATCCTTGTACGCCTCTACACGCCCGCGCGCCGACGGGCCGCGCAACTCGTCCACGATGATGGGATGGAGCTTGTATTCTTTCCCGAGCCAGGCTAGATCCTTCTCCGATGGCCGCTCGACATTGACCCACTGGACGCCTTTACCCTTTTTTATTTCCATAATGATATTTTAACATATAAAGCCAGCGGGAATGCTCACTGGCACTCTCTTGACGAGATTGCTAACGGGCGTATAATTAGCACGAATGACCGACCGAACGGCACAAATCTTAGAAGCGGCG
>DATCDU010000001.1:0-7924 GCA_036510525.1 Minisyncoccota bacterium | reverse complement strand
GCACGGTGCTGATTACCGTGCAACCCAATGACGGTGAGTTCAGCAGCTTTCCTGATGCCAACGACTCCGAATATGCCGCACATGGTGGTTCCTCCAGGATTTAATTCAGTTCTTGCTTGCTACCCGCAGTATACCACCTATTTGGCTATGCCCCATTTTGGGGTATAATGATATAAAGCATCACATGAACAACAGACCGATACATTTTGAGATCCAGGCGGATGACGCGGAGCGGGCGAAGAAGTTTTATGAGAACACGTTGGGCTGGAAGATAGAAAAGACGACGATGCCCGGCGTGGGCATGGATTACTGGATGATTGTGACGGGCGATGGACCGGGGATCAACGGCGGGTTATACAAGCGCACCGACAGCCCGCGCAAGCAGACCGCGTTTGATTGCACGATCCAGGTGGAGGATATGGATACCGTGATCGCGGCGATCAAAGCAAACGGCGGCACGATACAGCCCTGGGAAGGGAAGGAGAAGTGGGAAATGAAGGGGCTTGGATGGTTCTCGCGCGCAACAGATCCCGAAGGAAACATGTTCGGGCTTCTTCAGCCCACGGAGTGGCAGGCGAAATAGTTTATATATGCCACTTTTGATCCATCTCGTCTGCGCGTTCGGGAGCATGGCCTGGGCCACGTATGCGTTCTTTTTTCCTTCGCGAACCGGTCTGCGGGTGACGTACGGCTTAGTGGCGCTCACATTTGCGAGCGGTTTCTGGCTCGTGCTCATCATGCCCGCTCATATGGCGGAGGTTTGCGTGACGGGCCTCATCTACATAGCTTACGTCTCCTGCGCACTCGTGCTTTCCCGTAATAAGCTCGCGAAAGCGCGGCAGGTGATATAATCAGATCATGTCCGCTCCACGCCCATTACGCATATTGGTGGTTGATGATGATAGGGTGTTGAACAACGAAGTTGTCGCGCGCCTTACGAAATCGGGCTTTTTCCCGGAACAGGCGTTCGACGGCGAGTCCGCGCTCGAAAAGTTGGCCGCTCCGTTCGACCTCGTCATCCTGGATCTCGTGATGCCGGGCATGTCGGGCTTCGAGGTCCTGAAGGAGATGCAAAACAGAAAACTCACTATGCCGGTCGTGGTGCTCTCCACGCTCCGTCAACCGGAAGACGTTGAGCGCGCGGAAAAATTTGGCGCGCGGGAATGTTTTGCCAAAGCGGTCCCCAATTTCATGGATGTCATCGTGCAGTATGCCGAAAAAGTCAGCACGGAATAAAAAACTCCGAAAGTAATTCCGGAGTTTTTTATCATTCCATCAGGTGTCGCTTACTGATTGAATACAAACGATCCTACGAACGAAAGGTAGTCGCTCTGCGGTAATCCGTACGTTCCGATGATATAACCATTCTGTCCCTTTGTGATGACAAGAAGATAGGTGTCGCCACCATCGGGTATTTCAATATCCGCGGAAATCGCCGGTGCACCGAGGAATTGCGTCGGGCCCTGACGTATGATCGTGGCTCCCGGATATTTTGCACTGACGGACGCGGCAAATTCCGTGAGCGCCCCGCTCAGATACGTGGCGGGAAAGGTGTAGCTCGCCGGGTAGTGATAGGTGAAGACGAAGTCATATGCGTTCGCGGTGCCGCCTGAGGCCGACTCTTTGTATTCGGTCATTGGGATCGTTCCGGCGCTGGGTGAATCGAACGTGGTGTTCGTCACATCAGGAGTTCCCGGAAAGTTCACGGCAAATTTATCGCTTGGTGAAGTGTAAGATGCTCCGGGCGTCGTGGCTGCTGGTTGCGACTGCGTCGTCGGCGCCGCGGCGTGATTGCCGAAGGCAACGACCGCTATGATGACTGCGACGATAAGAACAACAACAACGACGATCACGATCGTCCGTTTACTGGTTCCATTGCTTGTTTCCATGAAATTAAGCGGTTGGTTGTTTTCGGCCTTTCGTTCATTATACAACCTTTCAATTTGCTATGATTATAGAAAGGCCGACTCTGGAGATCTGTCATCAATTAATAATTAACTTTATAAATTTATGGATATTTCGGTCGTCATTGCCCAGGTATTAGGCATTTTCTTCGTTGTGGCCGGTGTTGCGATGGTAGTAAGCAGCAAGGCTACCGCGGGAGCCATAGAGGAATCGGTCGCGCATAAAGGGATCGTGTTCATGTGGGGAATCGGTGCGCTGCTCATCGGAGCGGTGATCGTCGTATTCAATAACGCGTGGACGACAGGGCTACCGCTTCTCGTTACCATTCTTGGCTGGCTAGCGCTCGTGAAGGGCGTCTTCATTTTATTGGCGCCCGGCGTGGCGGCGGCGCTCTATAGAAAGTTTGGCAAGAGCGGGATGATCGTGTTCTGCGGCGTGGTAGTCTTCGTACTTGGCCTCGTGCTCCTTTATTGGTAGACACGGGTCATCGTGAAGCATCTCATCATAAAGATCTACGGCGACGTGCACGGTGTCGGATTTCGCGACGCTGCATATTGGACGGCACGAAAAATGCACGTCGCCGGTTTTGTGATGAACGACCCCGACGGGTTTGTATATATAGAGGCGGAGGGTGACGAAGCCGCGCTTAATGAATTTTTAACATGGTGCCGGAAGGGGCCGGTCACCGCCAAAGTGACCCGCGTCGAGACGGAATGGTCCGACACGCCGGGGAAGTTCACGGGATTTCGCGTCGGATGACATGGTAATATTGCATATATGAGCAAGAAGATTGTAACAGCCACGGCGGCCTTGGCAATCGTCATCTTCCTTTTTATATTTTTCTGGCACGCCACTTACTCGGTAAAGGCGGCTCCCGTTCCCACTGGACTGGATCCGAACTTCATCACTCAAGTGGACGATTGTTTTTTGCCGACCGCAGCCGTGTATGGATATGATCTGCGTATCACGTCGGGGTTCCGGACATTGGCGCAGCAACAGCAGATATATGACCAGGGCAGATTGGAGGATGGAACGATCGTGAGCGAGGCGCCGCCGGGGCATAGTTTGCATAATTATGGGTTTGCGGTTGATATCGTGGATCGCATCAATGGATATAACATTGACTGGCCGCAGCTCATTGCGATCGGCGCGTATTGCGGTTTGGGCAACGGCGGCGTGGGGGATTATCCGCACTTTGAATATCGCGGCGGCTTGACCACGGACCAGTTCGCGGCCGGCCTGCGGCCGGTGCCGCTCAAATTGCCGTGCCCTGTGATGGCCACGCGCGCCGCCGCTGGCCAGCCGCTGACCTTGCAGGACTTGCAGGCATGCGGCGCGCCGAGCTTTCCTCAGTAAACGGGCCTTGCAACATTTTGCCCTTGTTCTGCGTAGTATACACGGAGGTGCATCAGGCCCGTGGTCGAACCAGGCCGGTGTGCTACAAATCTAAAATTGAGAGCAATAAATATAAAAAATAATATGATGAAAAAAGTAAACGTGGTTTCGTTGGTTGCCGCGATCGCCGTCGCAACGAGTTTGGCGGCCGTCGTGCCTGCCCTTGCGCAAACGGGCGCGAATGTCGGCGCCGGCGCCAATATTGGCGTGCAAGGTCAAGGCGGCTTTCATAACGGCGCGAACGGTGGCGTCCAGCGTGGTGGTGGGGTGTCGTTCGGCATCTTCGGTTCGGTGAGTGCGGTGAACGGCAATACGGTGACCGTGGTCTCGGGCGGGCGGCCTGCGCGGCCGATGCCGGAACACGCGGTGACCAGCACGTCGCCGATGGTTATCGCGACCACCACTTACACGGTGGATGCGACGAACGCAAAGATCTATAAAGGCAGCGCAACCACAACGGTTTCCGTTTCGGACATCGCCGTGGGTGATACGGTGATAGTTCAGGGCGCGGTAAGTGGTACGAACGTTACCGCGACCGTTATCCGCGATGGCGTAATCCCAATGATGGGTGGTCGCCCAGGCATGGGAGGGAAGTTCGGCGGTGGCGCAAGTTCCACCGCGTCAGGTACGGTGTCCTTCCAGGGCAACGGCGAGCCGGTCATCGGCGGCAACGTCACCGGGATCAGTGGAACGACGATCACTGTGACGAATGCGAGCAATGTCACCTATACGATCAATGCAGCCAGCTCGACCGTCATGAGCCGTGGCACGAGCACCACGATCGGGAATATCGCGGTAGGAGATAGTTTGATCGTGCAGGGCACGGTGAACGGAAATTCCGTGACCGCATCCTCGATCATTGATCAGGGGGCAAAGGGAACGAATAGTTCTTCGACCAATGGTTCGTCCACGAAGTCCAAGGGCGGTGGTGGGTTCGGCTTCGGCGGATTCTTCGGTGCCATCGGCGGATTTTTCCAGCACCTGTTCGGATTCTAAGCAGAAATAACAAAACCCCCTCTCTTTTTGGCCTAGATATAAGAATAACGGCCAAAAAGAGAGGGGGTTTTGTTATTCCCGTTTGTAGATAAAAAAGATAAGATGGGGAGATGCCGACAACCGACCCTTTTGAACAAAGATATAAATTACTGAACTCGGAGCAGCGCCAGGCGGTGGACACACTTGATGGCCCCGTGATGGTCATCGCCGGGCCGGGGACGGGGAAGACGGAGGTGCTCACCATGCGCATCGCGAACATCCTCCGGAAGACCAGCGCGCCGCCGGAGCGCATTCTCGCGCTTACCTTTACGGAAGCCGGTGCGACGACGATGCGGCGTCGCCTTGTGGAGCTCGTCGGCGCTGACGCCTATCGCGTGGAAATATCCACCTTTCATGGCTTTGCGAATCGGATCATCCGGGACTACCCCGACTATTTTCCGACGATCATCGGAGCGTCGAGTATCACCGAGATAGAGCAAGTGGATATCCTGCGCAGGCTTATCGACGCGTTGCCGCTTAAAGATCTGCGGCCGTTCGGCGATCGCTACTATCATCTGCGATCCATTCTTTCTGCCGTGAACGAGCTCAAACAGCAGAGCGTCGTGCCGGAACGATTCGCCGCGATCGCGGCGGAGGCGAAGGAACAGTTCTACGCGAATCCCGACCTTATCAATCAGTCGGGAAAGTTCGAGGGGAAAATGAAAGGGAAGTATGTGACGGAGGCAAAACGCGTGGCGCGTAACCTTGAGCTCGCGCAGATCTACGACGAATATCAGAAGGCGCTCATTGCGGCGCGGCAATACGATTACAGCGATATGATCATGTATGTGGCGCTCGCGGTTGAGAGTGACGCGGAATTGCGGCAGGTGCTCCAGGATGCGTACGAATATTTTTTGGTGGACGAGCATCAGGACACGAACGACGCGCAGAATAAGATCATCGAACTCGTTGCCGATGGCCGCGAGCGGCCAAACCTCTTTATGGTGGGGGATGAGAAGCAGGCGATCTATCGTTTTCAGGGAGCATCGAGCGAAAACTTTTATTATTTCCGCGAGCGGTATAAGGACGTAACGATCATTTCACTCATCAATAATTATCGTTCCACCCAGGCGATCCTCGATGTCGCGCATGGTGTGTCTCCGCGAGAGACACCGCTCGTGGCAAGGGCGGGGCATAAAGAAACGGCTTCCCACCTCGTGGCGCTTTCCTCGCCGGACGTGGAATATTATTTCCTTGCGCAAAAAATAAAAGAGCTCGTAGCGGGCGGTGTGCCGGCGGAGAAGATCGCGGTGCTCTATCGCAACAATAAAGACGTCACGCCGATCGCGCAGATGTTCGAAAAGCAGAAAGTGCCGTTCAATATAGAATCGAATCAGGATGTGTTAGGGGATGAAGAGATCCGCAAGCTCATCCGGCTCCTGCGCGCCGTCCAGCATTTCGGCAACGATGTATGGCTGGCGGAAGCGCTCCACGTGGATTTTTTGGGCATCCCGCCGATCGACGTATACCGGCTTTCCACGTATGCCTTTAGGGAGCGGCGGAAGATGTACGAAGTGATGCAGTATCCCGTCGGTTTGGAGGCGGCAGGGGTGAGCGACGCCTCAAAAACGGCCTATGGACGGCTTTTTGAGCACCTTTCGGCCTGGCATCGAGCCGCCAAGAACAAGGGCGCGGCGGAGGCCTTTGAGGCCATCGTCTATCAATCCGGGTTTATCGAGGCAGTCCTCAACCATCCCTCCGCCACTGAAAAACTGGCCAAACTTCATGCGCTTTTTGATATCTTGAAATCATTCGTCGAACGTCGCAAGAACTACACGCTTGAGGATTTTTTTGCATACCTTGACCTGATGGAAGAGCACGATATCGCGATCCGCGGCAAGGATGCCATGCGGCTTCCTGGCCGCGTGCGGCTCATGACCGCACATGGCTCCAAAGGTTTAGAGTTCGAATACGTTTTTATTATGGATGTCAGCGATCGCAAATGGGGCGCAAAGAATCATCGCGAGTCCATCAAACTGCCGGCGGCCGTGTATCGCGGCCTGGCGGAAAAAGAGGATGAGAGCGATGAAGAGAACGACATCGCGGACGAGCGGAATCTTTTTTACGTGGCCGTCACCCGCGCGCAGAAAGAATTGTTCCTCGTGATGGCAAAGAACGATCGTGACGGCAAAGAACAGCTCGCGACGCAGTTCATCGCCGCGCTCGGGCCGGAAGTGCTCGCGCCCCTCAACGCCACCGCGTATGAGGAAGATTTTGCGGCGCATCGCGAAGAGATCGAGTTCGCGCCCGCGGTGGCGAAAGCGCCGGAGCTGGAAGATAAGGAATTTTTGAACGAGCTCTTCCGCGCGCAAGGGATATCTGTGACGGCGCTCAACAATTATTTGGAATGCCCATGGGCATATTTCTATCGCAACCTCGTGCGCATTCCGGAAGCGCCGAACAAAAATCTGTCATTCGGCAATGCCGTGCACACCGCGCTCAAAAGTTATTTTGACGCATTCGATGCGGGAGAAGATCATGGGAAAACATATCTGATCCAGCGGTTTGAGGAGTCCATCGCGCACGAGCCGATCAAAGAAAGCGAGTATGAGGAGGCGTTGGAAAAGGGTCGCCGCGCGCTGCCGATATTTTACGATGCGTATCATGCCACGTGGTCGCGCCAGGCGCTGAACGAAGCCCGCATTGAGGCGCTGCCGCTTGAGGATGGCACGCTTATCAATGGCAAGCTGGATCGGATAGAATTTTTGGGCGATGGCGCAGAGAATGAGCCCGTCCGCGTGATCGATTACAAGACCGGTAAGCCGAAGACGCGCAATGACATCGAGGGCAATACCGCATCAAGCGACGGCAACTACAAGCGCCAGCTCGTGTTCTATAAACTACTGCTCGATAAGGAGGGGAAGCGTGACATGAAGGATGGCGTCATCCAATTTATCGAGCCGGACGATCGCGGCAAGATGCATCGCGAGGAATTTGAGATCACGCCCGGCGAGGTAAAGGTGCTTGAGGCGCAAGTGGCGCAGGTCGCCCGCGAGATCTTGGACCTGTCATTCTGGGATAAGGGCTGCCACGAGCCGGATTGCAAATATTGCGAGCTCAGGAAGGGGATGCGGTAGGTTATAATTAAGGTTACGAACAAAGCATTTACCCTCATCGAGCTTTTGGTCGTCATAGCGATCATCGCCATTCTTGCGATCGTCGTTGCGTTGACGCTCAACCCCATAGAACTGCTTCGCCAAAGCAGGGACTCCAACCGCGTCTCGGATATGGCGACGCTCGCGACCGCGATCAATCTCTATAATACGGACCAATCGGGAGCCGCCGGATATTCGCTCGGCGCGGCAAACACCATCTACGTTTCCATCCCGGATCCGATGGCGAGCACGACGGCGGGCGATCAGTGTCAAGGGCTCGGGCTGGAATCGCTCCCGGCCACGTACACCTATCACTGCGCGGAATCATCCACGTTCAAGAATGCGGACGGCACCGGATGGATCCCGGTCAACTTCAAATCCATCTCGTCCGGCGTGCCCATCAGCAACCTTCCGGTGGATCCAACAAATACTTCTTCCACGCGGCTCTATTATACGTATACCACAAACGGCACGCAGTACGAGGTGACGGCGGT